>JBBRDM010000023.1:0-39632 GCA_038203935.1 Chthonomonadales bacterium | reverse complement strand
CTCTACGCATCCAGATTTTGTAGGAATGCACACAATACGTATCGATTCCGAGGGATTTACCAGCCGCGATGCCACCATGGCCTGGACGATATTCTGGCCTCTGATATCGGATATTGTAGTGACAGAAAATCATATTTTATTTTTTATGAATAGAAAACCTCGAGGAAATGTGATTCCGATTCCTCGCCATGTATTTGCTGGAGATCAGGAAACGAAAACATTTGTAGAACGAGCTTTCAATATTTGGAAAGCATCCGTGCAACACTCGATGACTTCCTGATAAAAGTAAGCGGAATCATTCTGTACCTCATCATGGGGATAAGTAGTAAATTTGAGCGAACCTCCTAAAATCGATTCAGCACCTGCATCCACCAATATCACATTCGATGGGTATGAGTTCCAGGAACTCGAGGAAGTTCTTCGGCGTGAGTGGATCGTTACGAATGGCATCGGCGGATACGCTTCTGCCAGCATCAGCGGAGCCAATACCCGCCGCTATCATGGCCTTCTGGTGGCGGCATTGGATGCTCCTGTCGGGCGAGCCGTACTGCTTTCTAAATTGGAAGAGGTTTTGACGGTTCAGCTTTCCGAGAATGAGCCCGTCATCTCCCATGCGCTTTCCACGAATCTCTATCCAGATACCGTCTATCCTGAGGGATATAAACATATTGTGAATTGGAAACTGCTTCCATCTCCAGCCTGGGTGTGGGATGTCGGCTCCGGGATAAAGATCGAAAAACAAATCTGGATGGAGCACGGCCAGAACTCAACCAGAATCGTGTATCGTCTGCTGCAGGCGCCTGCCGGTGCGAAGATCCGACTTCAGCTTACCCCGCTCGTCGCCTGGAAAGATTACCATTCTGAGATGCACCACCGGGATGAAACTCCTGCGATCAATTGGGATAGCCAGACCAGTACGCTGCGCCTGCTAGCTCCTTCAGTACCCGGAATCAAGAGTGGTGTTCAGCCGATAGATATAAGTATGAGTGGCGAGAACGGGGAGCAGCTGGCAGATTTATCATTTGAAGAAAATCTTGAATGGTACTATCGTTTCCAGCATCCCAGAGAGCAGGAACGCGGCCTGGATTACGAAGAGGATCTCTTCTCTCCCGGTGTGATTTCCATTCCGATCCGTATAGGCGTTGCTGTTTGTATGCTTGCATCTGCCGGCGAGGAAAATTCGAAATCTTCCGCGAATGAGTCTTGGAACAATCTGCAATCCAGAAAAAATGATCTCATCAAATCGACCGCGATGCACGATGATTTCGGAAAACTTCTGGCTCTGGCTGCAGATCAGTTCATCGTGGAGATCCCAGGAAAACGCACTACCATTATTGCCGGATATCACTGGTTTGCTGACTGGGGCCGAGACACAATGATCGCGCTTCCCGGACTGTGCCTTTCTACTGGCCGCCCGGAGATAGCGCGCGAGATACTGCTTTCGTTTTCGGAATCAGTGGATCAGGGAATGCTTCCGAATAGATTCCCTGACAGCGGGGAGAAGCCTGAGTACAATACCGTCGATGCGACTCTCTGGTACTTCGTGGCGATATATCGATATACCCTGCAAACAGGAGACCGCGATACACTAAAAGAAAAACTCTGGACTGTTTTGAAAGATATCGTTAAGTGGCATCAGGCAGGTACCCGGTATAATATATATGAAGATAGTTCCGACGGACTGATATACGCAGGCGAGCCGGGAAAACAGCTTACGTGGATGGACGCCAAGGTTGGGGACTGGGTGGTGACTCCCCGAATCGGTAAACCCGTGGAGATCAACGCCCTCTGGTATAATGCCCTGAGCATCATGTCCTATTTTGCGAATCTGCTTGAGCTGCCAGATGAGACTCTAAACTATTCCAAATTGGCTGAACGCACCAGAAAAAGTTTCCTTTCCAAATTTGCCCGCCCGGATGGCAAAGGACTTTTCGACCTGGTAGATTCGCCGGATGCGAATGATGGCGGCTGTATTCGCCCCAATCAGATATTTGCGCTCAGCCTGCCCTTCGCGCCGGTGGCATCCGATGATCCACTCGCGCAGCAGATACTGAGTACCATTCATTCTGAACTCTGGACGTTTTTCGGTTTACGAACACTATCACCTCACGATCCTTCCTATAAGTCCCGATACGAAGGCGATCAGTGGCATCGGGATGGCGCTTATCATGAGGGAACTGTGTGGCCCTGGTTATTGGGGCCGTACGTAGAGGCTCATTTTCGAGTGTTTGCAGATAAAGCGCACGGTCTAGCGGTACTGCAGCCGCTTCAGGAGCATCTTACCGAATATGGAATAGGGTCCATTGCAGAAATTCTGGATGGGGATGTTCCGCAGCGCCCCGATGGCTGTATCGCTCAAGCCTGGAGTGTGGCCGAAACATTAAGAATCTGGAAAATGCTTTTAGCTTCCACCGATGGTGTGAAGGCCGTGCGTTGATTTCCAAAATATGAAAGGATGAAATAATGAAAGAGACGATTCGAGTCCAGCTGGACTATCCGCTGGAGCAGGTGCGAGAGCCCATCATATACCATCTGGTGATAGACTATCATCTGGTACCCAACATTCGCCGGGCAAATATCGATGTGCATACGGGCGGCATGATTGCGCTTCAGCTCGAAGGCACCCATGATAATCTCGATGCAGGAATAGCCTATCTCCGCAAAATCGGCATTACCGTTACCGAAATCGGCACAGAACAGTCGTGGACGGTCTGAATCCCATGCACCTTTCTGGCCGCACAAGCGGTCAGAAAGGTTAGCACATTTCAAAAGATTGTTATCCACTTTTATATTCCTCTCCTCAACACACCCAATACTTCAATCCAAATAAATGTTTACCACGTTGAAAAAAATAATGACCCCCGGTCATTATTTTTTAATTTTCAGGGTATTCTGAATCAAGCAGTGACTCCACCATAGCAGTATGGATGGCGGATATGAGTATTGGAAAGTGTAAGGAGGTACGAGAATGCAGTGGTTAGCCAACATCAGCGTCCGTCGCCCCGTGTTTGCGACGGTAATTATTCTTTCGCTGGTAGTAGTCGGAATCTTCAGTTATTTTAAACTCGGAGTAGATCGATTCCCGAAGGTCGATTTCCCGAATGTCGTTATAACTCTTCGTGAAGATGGAGCTTCGCCGGAAGAGATAGAAACGGAAGTCGTAGATAAAGTCGAAGAAGCTGTCAATACTATCAGCAGTATAGACACTCTTTCTTCAACTTCCTACGAAGGCGTTGGTCAGATTATCATCACTTTCCAGCTGGAAAAAGATATCAACGTCGCAGCCCAGGAAGTGCGCGATAAAGTCAGCGGTGTTATCCCGGATCTTCCGACCGATGTGAAACCTCCTGTAGTAGATAAAGTCGATCCGGATGCCTCTCCGATCTTAGATATTGCACTTGCCTCGAAAGGCGATATACGAGATACAACCGAGTATGCGGACAAAGTGCTTCGCCGGCAGATTGAGAGCATTAGCGGAGTTGGGCAGGTGACGGTTGTTGGAGGCCGCGCACGCCAGATCAACATTTCGCTGGACCCAGATAGAATGAAAGCGCTGAGCATTACCACGGCTGACGTGCAGCATGCACTGGAAAGCCAGAATATCCAGGTTCCCGGTGGTGACGTCGATCAGAATTCGCGTAAACTCACTTTGCGGACTCACGGCAGAGTACAGAGTCCTGCCGATTTTGGAGAGATCATCATCACCAAACGAGGCGGTGGATCCGTTCGGGTGAAGGATGTAGCGGTTGTCGAAGACAGTGTCGAGGAGACCAAGACGGTCGCCACTCTGAATGGAGTGCCTACCTGCCTTCTGAGTGTGCGCAAGCAATCGGGTCTGAATACAGTCGCAACCGTCGACGGCGTACTCGACAAGCTGGCGACAGTCCGGAAAACGCTTCCATCCGGTTTCAGTATCAAAGTGGTGCGAGACAGTTCCACCTACATCAAAGCATCCACGCATGCGGTACAGGAGCATCTGGTCGTAGGAAGTATTCTTGCTGCGCTGGTAGTACTTATATTCCTCTGGAACTACCGAACGACCGCCATTTCTGCAATAGCAATTCCAGCCTCCATCATCAGCACCTTTGCGCTTATGTATGCGATGGGGTTCACCCTGAACGGGCTGACACTGCTTGCGCTCACACTTTCCGTAGGTATTGTAATCGATGATGCCATTGTGGTGCTTGAGAACATCTACCACTTCATCGAAGATAAGGGATATAATCCGTTCGAAGCTGCCATTGAGGCTACCAGAGAGATCGGGCTTGCAGTGATGGCAACCACGCTTTCGCTGATCGCAGTCTTCCTGCCTGTTGCCTTCATGACCGGCATCGTAGGGCGGTTTATGAACTCCTTCGGTTTGACGATGGCGTTTGCCATTTTTGTATCTCTAATCGTCTCCTTCACGCTCACTCCAATGCTTGCCTCCCGCTGGATAAAAATGCCAAAGCCGAAAGGCGGCAGCGCTGCCCCGGATGGAATGCCGCCGGGTATGCCCGCTGCAGATGGAAGTGAAACCGCTGATAAGAGTGAAACTTTATCGGACAAACCACGCAAACATCCGAGTGAGTCCAACTCTTCCAAAGAGAGTGGTCTCTTCCGGCCTATCGATATCGTGTATACCTGGATGCTCAAGTGGTCGATGCATCATCGCTGGGTGATAGTGATCGCCTGCCTGGTTTCCCTCTACTGCGTCCCTTTTATTGGCAAGCAGATTCCATTCAACTTCCTGCCCGAAGATGATGAATCGCAGTTTCAAATCAGTATTCGAACCCCCGAAGGCACCAGCCTAGTCGCATCGCAGCAGGCTGGGGAGCAGCTGGCAAAAGAGGTGCGCGATACTCTGCCAGGCGTCGATTACACCATTTTAACCATTGGCAACAACGCCCAGCAGACTCAGAACCTGGTGAGTATCTTTGTAAAACTTAAAGATGTTTCACTTCGACCCACCCATAATCAGCAGGAACTTACACAGCTTGCCAGAACTCAGATACTGCCCAAATACAGAAATCTGCATGCCTCTGCCGGGCCGGTGCCTGCATTCTCAACCGGCGCTCCTGCGGCGGTAGTTACCTACTATATAGGCGGGCCTGATCTGGATAAACTAACCGAGTTTTCACAAACGGCGCTTGCACAGCTAAAAAAAGTGCCGGGAGTGGTAGATGCAGACAGTTCGTTAGTGGTGGGCAAGCCGGAACTCGGGGTCAATATCGACCGTGAGAAGGCTGCGGAGTTAGGGGTGTCGGTATCGGATATATCTAACGCGCTGCGTCTATTTGTCGGCGGCGCGAAAGTGACTGACTACTACGAACACGGTGAGCAGTACGAAGTCCATCTCCGCGCCCAGCTTCCCTATCGCACAGACGCCAACGTCATCAGCCAGATGACGGTTCCTTCGACGTCGGCTCCATCAGGAAATGTGCTCCTGCGCGATGTGGTTAATTTCAGCAACGGAACCGGACCGGCTCAGATAAGCAGGTTGAATCGGAGACGCAATGTGCTGCTGACTTGTAATGTCTCGCCTGGTTTTTCCCAGCAAAAGGTTGCGGACGAACTCGCCAAGATCGTGCAGAATTTACACATGCCGCCCGCATACGATTCGGGTGTAACCGGCACTTCTAAAGAGCTGGTAAAGGCTTCGGTTGCATTTCTGACTTCGTTTGTTCTGGCAATTGTGTTTATGTATTTAATTCTTGCCGCTCAATTCGAATCTTGGGTGCATCCAGTGACCATCCTGCTGGCTCTACCGCTGACAATTCCGTATGCTCTTCTCGCTATGCTTATCTTCCATCAAACTCTGAATATCTTTACAGTGCTTGGAATCCTGGTGTTATTCGGTGTCGTGAAGAAGAATGGAATTCTGCAGGTAGATCATACTAATCAACTGCGCGCTCGTGGAATGGATCGGTATGATGCAATAATTCAGGCGAACCGGGATCGTTTGAGGCCTATTCTGATGACCACTATTGCCTTCGTTGCAGGCATGGTTCCACTTGTAATTTCCAGTGGAGTGGGGGCTGCCACTAACCGGGGAATCGGATATACGGTAATCGGCGGGCAGACATTTTCCCTGCTCCTAACGCTGCTGGCGACGCCGGTTTTCTATTCCATATTTGATGATATGCAGGGATGGAGAGGAAAATTCTTCAATATGGTATCGAGAAGGTTCTCGCGCAAGAAGTAACGTGTAGATGGCGGGGATGTACCTGCATCCCCGTCCATTTCCCTGATTCCCTCGTACCTCGGAGGGAGAAGGGAGCTAGTATCGGATGAGTTTCACTTCCTATTGAATTATGCTGTGAAAATGACGTTTTAACACTGAATGGGTATTTGTTCGAACAGTTGTACCCTCAACCCCAGCCCTTCTCCCTGATTCCCTCGTACCTCGGAGGGAGAAGGGAGCGAATAAGTTACCTCGCACTTCGTATTTGAACAGTCAATAGTGAGCTAACAACCACTTCCTAATTGCTGCGCTGCACCCTCAACCCCAGCCCTTCTCCCTGATTCCCTCGTACCTCGGAGGGAGAAGGGAGCTAGAATGATCAAAAAACCATCGAATAAGAATATTCAGTAACAGACTGTAATTTTATCAGTTACTCTCCTCTCTCCCTCCGAGGTACGAGGGAATCAGGGAGAGAGGCCGGGAGTGAGGGTGCAGTCTAGCAGTTATTGGCTTATAAAAGTCTGATATTTCGTATAATTTTTTTGAATCAAATGGGTTATGCGGCGTTTTTTTGCTCGATCTCAGAATGATTCGCAAATATCATCATAGCCGCTTCTGCCCGGGTGCCTTCAAAAAATTCTGGTGCATCCGATCCGGTTTCTCTGCGCCATATTGTCCATGTTGCCTGATCCATAGGCCGATCTGGTCTGAACAGCAGATCGTCTTCGCCGAAAAGCACTTTGACCTTTCCTGCGAGACGCTGAACCGCTTCAAACGCTGGATGAAGGAGCGGAACATCGATAAGCCAGTGCAGAGCGATACCCTGGCTCAGCAGGTGCATCTGGAACTGAAGCAGCAGATCGGGACTGTTTCGAACTTCTGCTGCGGAAACAGAGTTTCGGAGGCAGAAAACCGCGAGCAGCGCAGACGATTCTCCTATATTCCACTCGATAGGATGCAGGCGATACGCCCCGTTGGTAAGATGGGTGGTGCCGATATTCTTGCAAGCCGGCAGCAGATTTTTCCAGCGAACCGGTATGAGTGCGCCGAGAGGAATCTGGAATGGCCGGGTGGTTACATAAGCATTCGGCTCTCCGTGGCCGTTGGGGTGTATGTCCAGCGCATAAAAACCGACTCCAGCAGAATCTGCCATATAGACCGCACGTGGATCTGAACCTCGCTGCAGCCTTCCGTGAAAATCTTTCACCACGATCTCATGCTCTTTGATGGTTCTCAATGAGAGAATCCGTCGGGACTCACGAACATAGGGAGTGCGCGAACAGCCATCAGAGGTATCAAACATATCTAACCGCAATCTCAGTTCGGGATATCCGAATTCTCTGCCAACGATTGGGGAGGGAGGACTCGCCAGTGTCTCTTCTCTGGGACACTCATTTTGAAGCCAATACAGATAAGAGAGCGACGTTTGTCGTGCGCTTTCCAGCGTTGCCTTAATATCGACAGCAGAGCCTGCTGTGTCTCCCAGGATGTTCGGCCCATAGTAGTCGTTTCCCGCCGTGTTGATCATGATCACATCGTGCGGAACACGCGAATCGGTAAAGTTTTCATGCGCTAATATGCGCCGATACTTCCACCAGGGCATCGCTCCGGTAAACATTCCGGTAATGGCTCCATGCTTTATCGTAAATTTCTGGCGTGCTTTTATAAAATCGTAATCGGCGAGTTTTTCTATAAAATTGGACGATGCCGTTTCTGGAGACCACTCCACTGCAAAAGGAAATGTGAATGGCTGTACCCAGTCTCGCCGAGCTTCCAGCGGGGCATCAGGCTCCCCGGTATTCGCCTGGCTCTCCGCACCCACCGTCCAGTCGATTCCTTCTCGGCCGCATAGTGCCAGAAGGTCGCCCAGTTCCGTTGCATCGAGCACTGTTTTTGGTTCGAATTCCAGCCGTTCGCCGCTCTTTGTCTCCGCGACTACGCTTTGAACAGTCTCCTGGTTTTCTCCAGTCATGATACATTTCAGGACGGTTGTTTCCGTGAAAATCCGTAAATTTCCACTTTCCACATACGGTCGCAGCATCTCTCGAATCAGGCTCTCCCCTATTTTGGGTTCATAGCTGATCCTGCTTACCCAGCAGTTTCCAGGATTAAGATGCGGCTGGTCTTCATGTCGGAAACTATCCACCGGGCTTTCAAGTATCAGTTCGTTTGCTTCAGGTGTAAGCTCGAAGTTATCGTGATAGTAGTTGCGAACGGCGTTTCGAAAGGCGTAATAACGCTTAGTTCCTCCAAAGAGTTCGATGTGGTGGTGTTCATCGGGTGTGGGCACTCCCTGCGAGGTAAGCTGTCCGCCCAGCCAGATGTCTTCCTCTAGCAGGCATACCTTGCATCCCGCCTCCGCTGCAGCCAGCGCAGCTGCGCAGCCACCAGTTCCGCCCCCAGCAATTAAAATATCACAGGAAATCATAATCAAGCCTCTTCGGGTAACCAAGCTTTTTTTATTTTTATTATTTACTCGCGTACCGTTGCGCACTGCAGCATAAAGAGCTTTGAACGGCAGGCGCTTCTGGCCTATCTTTTATTGTGCCTGAATGAGTCAGAAAAAGTAGGAGAATTCCCAGTGCAATGCGATATGCAATGAAAATTCCTGTAGAGTGTTCTTTCATATATCCCATGAACCAGCGAACAACCACATAGGCAACAACTCCGGCCACTAAAGCAGCTAGAATATAGGGACCTATTACCGACGCAAGTGATGCAGTTTTGAGTACCTTTATAAGTTTGTATACCCCTGCGGCTGTTATGGCAGGAATGCTCAGCAGAAAACTAAATCTTGCTGCACTCTCTCTGTCGAGCCCTTGAAACAGCCCTGCCGTGATAGTGACACCCGATCGGGAAGCGCCTGGAACCAACGCCAGTATTTGAGACCATCCGATCACCTGGCTCTGTGTCAGGTTCATATCTTCCAGAGTCTGTCTGCGTTTCCCTACTCGCTCCGCCACCCAAAGAATCATAGCGAGTACAATCAGGCTGACAGCGATGACATTCAGGCGGCGAAAATCATGGTCGATTTTCTTCTCTAGCAGCACTCCGAATATCGCTAATGGAATCGTTCCATATAATGTATACCAGCCAAGTCGAGCATCCAGATCTTCCCTGGCGTTCGCCAGCGATTTCGTCCGCATCATACCATGAATATAACGCAGGAGATCGACCCTAAAATATGCTATGATCGCAATAATTGGCCCAAGTTGTACCACCGCAGAAAAAGCCGCGCCGGGGTCTCGCATATGCATCAGCAGCTGAGGGGCAACCGCCATGTGTGCCGTGCTGCTGACAGGTAAGAACTCTGTTAATCCTTGCAGAAGCCCCAAAATTACGGCTTGAATCCAGTCTATCGGTACGACATCACCAGGCATACAGTAATTTCTCCTAAATAATTTCTGTTCTAACTCAAGAATTCACTAAGAACTACCGCTATTTATAGTGTGATGCATTCAATTCATCACACTTGGTGTATTTCTGTAAATCATCCTCAGTATACCGCTTACCAGATCGTAATTTTGATGAAAAGCAGGAATTTTCACCAGGTGATTGACAGGGATGCATCAATTCGCTATACTCTTTACAGATAATAAAATAAAAAAGAAAGCGTTGCAGGCAACTATTCGCACGCATGTTTAAGACCGGAGCAGAGAGGCAGCATTCATTTGGATAAGATCTATATACGCGGAGGGAATCCTCTCCACGGTCGAGTTGATATTGGCGGCAGTAAAAACGATTCTCTAGCAATTATGGCAGCTGCGCTGCTAATTCCCGGAAAAACGATACTTCGAAACGTTCCACGTAATCTTGATGTGCTTACTCTTCTTGATATATTTCGGCATTTAGGCGTTCAATCTTCATTTTTAGTAAACGGCGGACTCGAAATCGATGCCACCAAAGTAACGAATTCTACAGCGCCTCACGATTTAGTTCGGCAGATGCGCGCCTCCTTCAATATTTTAGGGGCTCTCCTCTCACGATCTGGATATGCCTCGGTAGCAATGCCTGGCGGCTGTGATTTTGGCGCAAGGCCTGTCAATTTCCACATTAAAGGTTTGGAGCAGCTCGGCTGTAAACTTAATCTCGAACATGGTGTCTACACTGGCGAAGTCAATCGCTTCAAAGGCGCAAATATCTACCTCGAGTTCCCCAGCGCTGGAACTACACAACATCTCATGATTGCTGCATGCTGCGCTTCAGGTAAAACAGTCATAGAGAACTGCGCGATGGAACCCGAAGTACTGAATCTGGCGCTTTTTCTCAATGCCTGCGGCGCTGATATTGCGGGCGCGGGTACTCCTACCATAACGATTGATGGAGTGCAGGAGCTTCATCCTGCTGAGTTCGAGATACTTCCAGACAGACTTCAGGCATCGACATACGCTCTTGCAGCGGCCATAACTGGAGGGGATATAATCATCGCTAATGTCATACCGAGCCATTGCGGGCCAGTGATCGCTAAATTGAAAGAAACCGGGACGGAAGTATTATCCGTCGATGAGGGTTTCCGAGTTCGCCGAACCGGTAAAATTCTGCCCACCGATGTGAAAACCATGCCTCATCCGGGATTCCCTACGGATATCCAGCAGCCATTTGCCTCACTGCTCTGCCTCGCAGATGGGGTCTCCATGATCACCGAGACGGTGTATGAAAGCCGATTCCGCTACACCACCGAGCTTCTAAAGCTCGGAGCGCGTATCCTGGTGGAAGGCCGCAATGCCAAAATCACCGGCGTGAACCAGCTCAGCGGCGCGCCCGTCTCCTGCACCGATCTGCGCGGCGGCGCTGCCATGGTCGTAGCAGGGCTGGCAGCGGAAGGTGAAACGGAAATAGATGGCCTGGAACATCTGGATCGAGGATATGAAGACCTGGTAGTGAAGTTGCGGGGGCTTGGAGCGAATGTGAGCCGAGGTTCTGAGCGTGCAGTGGTGGGAGGATTAAAAGTTTGTTCAGTCTAGTACCGGAACTGGGTGTCGATCTGGGAACGGCCAACATCCTTGTGTATGTACGTGGTAAAGGCATCGTATTACGTGAACCCTCTGTCGTTGCAATGTCCACCCGAACCAATAAGGTGCTCGCTGTAGGTGAAGAAGCCAGTCTAATGCTGGGCCGAACTCCAGGGCATATTGTTGCCGTACGCCCAATGAGTGATGGAGTAATTGCCGACTATACAGTCACCCAGTTGATGCTGCACTATCTTTTTCAAAAAGTAGTAGGTCGGAACCGTTTATTCAAACCGCGGGTATTAATATGTGTACCCTCTCAAGTAACCAGCGTGGAACGCCGTGCGGTGGAGCAGGCTGCTGAAGAAGCTGGTGCCAGAGAAGCGCACACTATAGAAGAGCCGATGGCCGCAGCGATTGGGGCAGGGCTGCCGATTACCACACCGGGAGGCAACATGGTCGTGGATATCGGCGGCGGAACAACAGATGTTGCCGTAATATCTTTGGGGGGAATTGTTACCAGCGAGAGCCTGCGTGTAGCTGGAAACCGTATGGATGAGGTGATTATCAGACATCTTAAATCAGCACATAGCCTGATGATCGGGGACCGGACTGCCGAAGATATAAAGACTAAAATCGGTTCTGCATATCCTATGGAACAGGAGTTTTCGATGCCTGTTAGGGGAAGAGACCTGGTTGCAGGACTGCCAAAAACGGTCGAAGTTACTTCTGCGGAAATTCGTGAAGCTCTTTCCGAACCGATAATGGCAATTGTAGAGAAAGTGAAACGCGTTCTCGAAAAGACCCCACCAGAACTTGCTGCCGATATAATTGAACGTGGTATTGTCCTCACCGGGGGAGGAGCCCTTCTCCGCGGCCTTGAAAAACTTCTTTCTGCAGCAACTGGCATACCCGTATGGATCGCGGAAGATCCGCTCTCCTGTGTGGCCATAGGCACAGGGCGCGCGCTCGAAGAGTTGGGTGCGATCCGCGAAAGCGCCATTGTCTCCGGATCGCACAGATAACTCCTAGAATTAGGCACCATCCTGGAGCGATTTTGTCGATCCTGACCACTGCTGCCTCTTACAAAGGAGATCGATGAAATGAATTTTAGATACATTGCAATACCCGCAGCGCTGTGTATAACGTTTATGCCGTTTCATGCTTTTGGATCTCTTCCCGGGGATGTACCGGCAAATCATTGGGCGGCTTCTTCCGTATCAAAAACACTGGATAACAACATTCTCTCTCTAGCCGATGCGCATAATTTTCATGGTGACTCTATTGTCACACATACACAGGCGGTGATCGCGCTGGCGAAACTTGCGAAAAGTCTGGAACAGGGAAAATGGCATGCTGCTGCAAGCACCCCCATCAAAAGTAAAACAGAATCGATACTGCAGCAGGGCAACTGGAAACAGCGCCCGCTCACAAGATATGCTTTTGCCGATGTGATTGCCCGCTTTGGAGATTACGTTGCGAATGGGCTGTCCCGGCCACCAGCGGATGCAAATGATCTTGGTAAATCGGACGCACTCCCTGCCAAGGTGAACATCACCACTGCTTCCACGAATCCCGCTTATAGCTCTTTGGTTTATCTGGCTAAAAATCGAATGATCTCCTCCAATTCTCCTCTCATTAAACCTGATAATCTTCCGCTGCATGGTTCAGAGTTAAGTGTCGGCCTGGCAGAAATGATTACAGGCTTGAATGACCGTATGACGAAGCTCGGACTGGAACCAGACGGCAGTACGCCGGATGCTTCCTTCCATGTAAAAAAGCTGCAAAAGAAGTCGCTATGAGCGCTGACCAGCCATGTTCGTGCCGCCGCAGGGTGATGACTGCCCTGAGCTGTGCTAGATGTAATAAGCCCATCTGCCCGGACTGCTCGGTAATTACCGTGTCCGGGCAGTTTTGCCGTGCATGCAGTAAAGGAGGCGGACTCGCTCTGCTGCAGCCCGAGCCGCGCCATCTTGCTGCGGCTGCAGGTGCCTGTCTGGCAGCTGGTTTAGCAGGAGGATGGCTCCTGACGGTTGTCTTTAATAGATTTGGAATGTTTCGAATTTGGGGAGCGTTTCTCTATGGTCTGCTTGTAGCTGAGGCTGCACTGCGAGCTTCAGGCCGTAAACGCGGGTTGAAGATGGAGATTCTAGTTGGGCTGTTCGCAGCTTTTGGAATACTGGTTCCCCAGTTGATTAATATTATGTCCGCAGGGGAGCTTGGCATTGTCGATGCGCTTCTTATCCTCTTTCAAAATTTTTGGGATATGCTTCTGCTGGGCGTCGCAGTAGTATCAGCTGTGGCCCGCATACGAAACCTCTGATTAGTCGATAACCGCCTTGAAGTTGAGTGAGTTGGATCAATCATTACGGAGGGTATGTGACTATGCTGAAGATCGATCAACGAAAATCCGTATCCTCCACCATGGACGTCGCTCGTGAGATGCTCAGCTCGGCTGCTGTATGTTTTGATAATACAGGCGTACCCAGTCTTGCAGGAGTTATGGCAGCTGAGCAGACCGCGGGTAGAGGCCAGCGCGCACGCACCTGGCACTGTCCTGCAGGAGACTGTCTGTGTATAACTTATTTTTGCAGACATGGTCTCAAATTCCCCGTCGACATTCCTAAGCTCTCGCTGCTTGCTGGAATTGCTGCTGTCAAAGGGTTAGAAAACCTCCGTCCAACTCTCGATCTGGGCGTGAAGTGGCCAAACGACCTTATTCTCGACTCCAAAAAATTAGGTGGAATTTTGATCGAAACGGTTCGCGCCCCTGATGGCGAATGGACTGCTTTGATTGGAGTCGGCATTAATAATACGGTAACAGAATTCCCAAACGAAATCAATCGTTCAGCAACATCCCTGATGCTAAATGGTGTGACAGACGTCTCCCTGATCGATCTCGCTCAGCAAGTAGGAGTGAATTTGAACCATTTGTCAGGATATTCGTTGAATGATATCTTATCAGAGTGGCGGAAGCATGATAAAACAGTCGGCATTAAATTTGTAACAGATACTCCACATGGCAGTTTGATTGGCATTGGAAAAGGTGTTGACGATTCCGGCAGACTGCTTTTAATGCTTGATTCAGGCGAGACTATCTCGGTCGAAACTGCCTCATCGCTGCGCCAGTTTTAATTCTTGTCCTCACTCCTGCTCGCAGAATCTCTTACCACTTTTCTAAACCGTGATTTATCCGATTTAAAGATTTACTATTTTAGCTGCGTACTACCCTCAACCCCGATCCTTCTCCCTGATTCCCTCATACCTAAATCTTATCTGATCCATAGTTAAACAGATTAAAGCATTTGCTATGATCGTAAAGTCGTACCCTCAACCCCAGCCCTTCTCCCTGAGTCCCTCGTACCTCGGAGGGAGAAGGGGGACAGGGTGATGAAAATCCCTTCGCATCCACATGATCAATAATGGAGGGAGAAGGGAGCTAGAATGATCAAAATCCCTTCGAATTAGAATAGTCAGTATCTGACTGTAATTTTATCAGTTACTCTCCTCTCTCCCTCCGCGGTACGAGGGAATCAGGGAGAGAGGCCGGGAGTGAGGGTAAATCATCATGTGGATTGGTAAATCAAAAGATCAGGAGCCTGCACTAATTATATCCAGGCTGTAAATTTTTACTTCGTTATCCTGATAATTTAGTTTATAAGGCGAGAGCAGGCTTGCGGGCATTTTGGGTATATTGCCGAGATAGGTCTTTTCTCCAGTATAGCGATTATGCAGATCTAAGATAATATAACTGATCCCGAGTTTGCGCAGGCGTTCAATGGCTTTTGGAGATTGGGGATGCGTGAAAATATTGACATCGCTATAATAGTTTTTTCGAAAGTAAGTTTCAGCGCCATTTACCATAGGCATTTTATGTTTTATCTGATGCCATAATCGTTCTCCCTCTGTGATCGGGTCTACTGTGAGCGGCAGCTCGATAACAGAACCCGTGGGCTGCATTGAGAGCCAGCGATCTGCCTTTCTATCGTGAGGCAAATAGTTTCCGCTGCGTGTGAATGGTGTCTCCGACGCAATCGAAATATCGAAGCACACTAAAACGCATAAAATCAGCATCGCGGTGTGCAGTGCGTTTATTTTCGGAGAGTGCGCATCTCTGTACTTTCTCAGTAAATCTGCGAGGCCCATACCAGCCATAACTACCAGAGCCAGGTCTGCGAATACACCGACACGGTGAAGTACCCTCAGGCTTTTTAGTCCGGGAAGCCAATCAAAATAGTTGTATAGGCCCGGTGTCAGCATTCTGCCATGCCAGTCTATGCTATATCCAAAAGAGAAAAGCGCCGAAAGACAAAACAGCGCCAGATAGGGTAACTCTACTGCATTAGATTTTTTTAACTGCATATGTATCTTGCTCAGTTGAGTTCGAATTGGCTGATTGTAGCAGAGTGCAACTGCATATAGGTACGCATTCGACATGAACCCGAAATTGTTGAGATCAATCTGCATTCGGAATTGTATCCATTCCGGCATTCCAATGAATAGAAATCCGAGGTATAGCAAGGGAATGACAACCAGCCCGAAGATACCTGCGCGCCGAGCAAAAATCCATAATTTACTCATTTCTGCACGCTTCATTGGGCGAAGCTGAATACCATACGAGAGATAGAGACTGAATGCAGCCCCCAGCAACACGAAAAGCCCAGGCGACAGATTGTTCTCTCTCGGGGGAAGATAGCCGTGGGTAAAATGTGAGTTTACCCATCGAGGCAGATAGTCAGTGATATCAGCGCTGTGTTCTATGATTTCGGTGCGAGTGTGACCGCTTTTGTGGCCGCTGTGCAGCATGGGATACTGCATTATCAACCAGGGAAGTATTCCGATAAAAATGGCGACAAATAGCGGCTTCATATCCTTACGTGTGAACTGCCGAACTTTCATCAGTAAGAGTGAGAAGGGTGGTATGAGCAGAATTAAGAATGCTCCCCAGTACTCGGCCATGAACGCCTGTGCAGTCCAGAATAGGGAGAATAGAACCAGCCAACTTCGTTTGCGTGTATCCGCATAACGATGCAGCGATAGCAGAATCCAGGGCAGAAACTCAATAGATAGTATCTGCTGATGTGCTGCCTCACCAGCATGCCAGGGGCAGAAAGCCCAGATAAACGCTCCGAGAAGGCTGACATATCGGTTTGCAGTAAGATACTTTAAAAGAGCATACGCGCCTATTCCGCTGAGCGGAAATGCGATGAGGATTGGAAAATTATACGCCGCGACTATATTTTTCGTAAGTAAAAAGATCGGCAGACCGACAATAGTGGTGCCGAATTGTGGATCGCCATAGGCGAGTGTGGAGTGCGCGGGATAGTACATTGGGGGAATATCCCACATTCCTTGCCAGTCTCCGGAGAGCAGTTTGACCGATGTCCACCACTGCACGCTGAGATGCTGCAGCGGATCGCCCGGACCGACAATATAGCTTCCAGCATGATGCCAGAGTGGATTGAGATAGCAGAGGGAAGCAGCGGTGAAAAACAGACCGATGATCAGCCATTCGAAGGCAGTCATCATAAAGCGCTTATTGTGTGGCTGATTCGAAACACGTCCGCTGACGACGGCCTCGGCAGTCGTGCGGGGAGCTATTTCTGTAGAGGGAGCTGCCAAAATTCAGATTCTCCCTTCAACGGGAAAAATTAAATCTTAGTGAAAACTACTGCAAATCAGCCAATCGAACAGCACGACAGAAATTTCGTATTTTATCATGATCTTTTTTGCCAGGAGCGATTTCAACTCCGCTTGAAACATCCACTCCAAAAGGGCGCACAAGCCGGACAGCCTCGCCTACATTTTCGGGAGTTAGCCCCCCTGCAAGGATGATGGGAATATTAAATCGATGTTTGGCTTCCACCGCAAGATTCCCGTTGAAAGTCACCCCGGAACCGCCCAGGAGGTCTTTATGGTAGGTATCGAGCAGGATAGCATCCGGCCTAAAATGAGTTAATTCATGCTCAATAAAATCCAGACTGGAATCATCTCGAATCGAGAAGGCTCGGATTAATTTTAATCTCGAATCGATACCCGTTGGTGCAGCGCCGTCGTACCACTGCAGTATATTGCACTGCTGGCAAGGTTTATTACAAGCCTGTCTATTCACTGCAACAGAGCTTATGAATGGCGGCAGATCGCGTGCGATTTCTGCCGCGCCCGGAAATTTTCCTACAAAACGCGGCGACTCTTCCACACAGATAAATCCTAATGCATCCGCCCCAGACTCAATCGCAGCATCTGCATCTTCCCGATTCGTAATCCCGCATATTTTAATTCTGGTCACGAAATCCCCCTCGCGGGTACAAGGCAGCTTGGCAAAGCGTGCTGCCGCTTCCCAAACTTTCGTTTCAAGCGCGCATATTCTGCACGTTCTTTTTTCTCGTCACGATTGGAATCGAGCGCAACTCGAAACAGCGGATCATCGACCATTTCCACATCCATCAGCCCGAAACCGCCATCAACTATAAACGGGGTACCAAAACATACCAACTACACAATAATCAAGACAATAATTTTTGCGCAACTTGCGCTCTTTTGCGGCTAAATTCAAGAAAACAGTAAAAGGTAATAAGCTATATTCCTCGAAGCTCATTCATCTTGGCCCCAATATCTGCTTCACGCATTAGCGCTTCCCCAACAAGATAAGCATTCACTCCCGCTTCTTGAAGTTTTAAAACGTCGGCTCTGGTGAAAATACCGCTTTCACTCACGATGAGGCGTTTTGGATCTGGAGGCAGGTTGGCTACCAGATCTAAAGTCACCTTGATGTTGGTACGAAATGTATGCAGATCGCGGTTATTGATGCCGATAAGATCAGAGCCCGCGTCAAGGGCCTCTTTCAGCTCTTCCGCATCGTGCACCTCAACCAGCGCGGCGAGGCCATAATCAGAAGCGAGTTGAATAAAACAGGAGAGATCCTTTGGTGAGAGGGCGGCGACTATCAGCAGGACAGCATCGGCCCCTGCTGCCCTGCTTTCAACTATCTGCCAGCTATCCACTATAAAATCTTTTCTGAGCAGCGGTATATCCACCACATCACGTATATTGGAAAGATACTCCAGCTTCCCTTTAAAATATTTTTCATCTGTCAGGACGGAGAGACAGGAAGCGCCATTCCCCTCATAGATTTTGGCGATCTCGATAGGATCAAAATCCTCACGGATAATGCCTTTTGAGGGAGAAGCTTTCTTTACCTCCGCCAGCAGCGCTACCTCCTGCGAATTGGCGATTGCCGCGCGAAAATCACGCGCTGGCGGAGCATCCATCAGTTTCTCCTGCATTGCATGCGCAGAGATCTGTTCCATACGAAATTTGACTTCTGTACGTTTGGTTGCCAATATTTCAGACAGCATACTCATCGGGTAACACTCCTGGTGAACTCTATCAGCTCGTTGAGCTTGTCAAGCGCACATCTTTCAGATATTATGGTATTGGCAAGATCAAGGGCATCTTTCCACTCATTTGCGAGGCCTGCAGCGCGCAGTGCGGCCGCTGAGTTTACGGCGACCAGGGTACGCCGCGAACGACTGCCGGAGTTGAAATCATCGCCTGAAAGAGCCTCTTGAACCAGAACAGCATTCTCTTTGGCCGTGGATGCCGGCCCTAGCGCCTCAATGTCGATGGCGGCAATATCTATTCCAAGATCAGATGGCGTAAGAGTATAGTCCATTACTTTGCCATCCTGCAGTTCACTGATCCTGGTTTCTCCGGTAATGGAGATCTCATCCAGCCCGGGTTCTCCATGCATCACGATCGCCCGGACACTTCCCAGTTCGTGCAGTACGCTAGCGGCTAGATTACACAGTTCGGGATCATAGACACCCAGCGCATGCAGCCGGGCTCCTGCAGGATTGCTGAGCGGCCCCAGAAGATTAAAAATGGTGCGCACACCAATTTCGCGCCGCGTAGGGCCGACGTGTTTCAGCGCGGGATGATGCCGCTGGGCAAATATAAATCCGATTCCTACTGTATCGATGCATGCCGCACACTGCTCCGGTGTCAGATCGACATCGATGCCGAGCGCCTCGAGAACGTCAGCGCTGCCACAGACTCCCGTTATCGCTCGATTCCCATGTTTTGCCACCCCGATGCCTGCTGCAGCTGCGATAAACGCCGAACAAGTAGATACGTTGAAAACTCGGAAACTGCTGCCGCCAGTGCCGCATGTGTCCAGCAAGGGAGTCCGCTGAGCATGCACAGGAATGAGCTTTTCTCGCATCCCGAGTGCAAAGCCGGTCACTTCCTCAACGGTTTCACCTTTTATATGGAGAGCAATTAGCATCGCGCTAATCTGTGAAGGAGTGTAATCGCCTGCCATCATTCCGCGAATAGCATCCAGCGATTCTTCACGAGTCAGGGTTTCTCCCCGGCTCAATTTCCGGATTACATTCTGAGGCATCAGGCTATTTCCCTTTGGCTCGACCTGGCTTTTCCTGAATGCCCGCCACCTCTCCAGTTGGTTCGGAGATACCTCCCCATGCAGAAAAATCAGTCGGTCCAGGGCGCTGGAATGGATCGGCGGAACCCGGGCGAGGAGCTGCTGCCTGACGGGTAACTATTGGCGCAGAATCGAAAATGTCCTCAGTTTTTACTGTGTTCTCATAAAGAGATATAACACCATCCGTAGTCTGGGCGCTGACCAGGAAACACTGATTCGTGAGTGAATAGGCGAGATTGCGTGAGTTACGATTAGAGGCCTGCATGGAGGCGATCATACTTGGTTCATCTACACGAATAGCAGTTAATCGGTTGCGAGTAGGAACTGAAATGACGTAATCGCCCTGAAGAATCATACCAAGATGGCTTCTGAATCTTTCAAGATAGATCCAGGTCGCTGTAAGATGATCCCCTTCAAAAACCAGCCCGACAACCTCGCCGCCTACCTGCTTCCTGCCCGTCGAAGCGCCCACCAGCAGTTCGCTGGTGACGGTAGGAAACATGAGCAGGTTCATACTATTTATTGCTTCATGGAGGCAGTCATCGAAAGTGATACCCCAGGCATCCAGCTGCTTTTGAGTGACGCCGGTGAGAGTTCCGCCTATTTCTCTCATCACAATAATACATAACTCCCCCACAAACGGCTGGGATGGCAGCGAATCGGGTTCGGGAGACTTCAACATCTGTTTGCAGGCATGAGCGATCATTTCTGCATTTTTAAGAATCGGACGCAGTGTAGGCCGAGCCTCCAGCCACGTATGTTCGGGCACCTGGCTGACTGCCTGGCGCATCCAATCTTGAACGAGCTGGTCACGTTTGGAAGGATCTTTGCTGTACTCAAAGTACAGCTGACGAAGATTACAAGTAATGGGTACTCCATCCATACGGAGAATAAATCCACTGTCTGTATTCTCGGCAGTTGCCCCTGGATTACTCCGGCGTACTTCCAATCGTACCGCATCCCTGAACTCTGGAAATGGGAGCGCTTTCTTTTTACCAAATAGACCTAATAGCTTCATAATTTCCCTGAAATGGAACAGCGTTGATTCAATAATTCACAGGATGATTGGATATATAAATTCCACATCAACGGTTCAAAACCCTCTTTATCGCCTGCTCTTATCCCGGACTTCGAATGCGAAAGAATCTGTACTGTTGTGAATTGAGAGGAGACAATCTTTCTGAAAGTTGAATCACTTCAATGTTACTAAAAATTTAAAGGCTGATCGAGGCGGAAATTCCCGGCTGAATGGAAACGGGTTTATCAAATACCAATTTAACGCGGAAGCTTCTGCCGTCTGTTTCGGCTGCACTGGATATAAAGGTAACGTGTGCATTATACACCATGCCCGGCTTCGTATCTACTCGAACAACTGCTGGGAGATTTAGATGGACATAGGGCATGTGGCGCGCAGATATCAACGCTTCGAGATGAATTCCAGCGCTGGAGACGAGCGTAATAATTGGCGCGCCGGGCTGGGCAGTTTCTCCGGGCCGCGCATTGAGACTGGTAATAATTCCATCGATGGGGCTGATAAGTCTGCTCTGATTATTTTGTGTCACCGCACCATGATAACCAGATTCAGCTTGTTCGGCCTGTATTTTAGCTGCTCGAATATCCTCATCTGCTATTTCCGCTCCCTGTTTAAGGGCCGACGCAGCTGCACGCACTCCTTTTTCACTCTGTGCTGCCGCCAGACGAGCTGCTTCTAAATCCTGCTCAGCCAGCCGAACCCTGTAAGGTTCGAACGGCGGTTTATCTGATCCGGCTTCGAGTTTGTTCATCTGTGTTCTTGCGGAGTTAGTATCCGTTCTGGAGATAGACTCCTGCAGTCTGGCGGCATCGAGATCGGACCTGGATACCCCGCCTACTTTAGCAAGTTTCTCCAGGCTTTGAAGCGAATCAAGAGCATGAGAATGAGCTTCCTGGGCTTTTTTGAAATTGTCTTTGGCCAGCTTGAGATCACTTCCTGCATCCTCTTTCGCCGCATTCCGGGCGATCACCGCCTGCTGCAGCCGCTGTTTCGCCTGCATATACCCCGCTTCCGCCGTTCCCTGGTCCATTTTTAACTTTAATATCTGCGCATTTTTGCCCAGTCTGGCTTTCTCGATTTGAATTCGCGCAGATTTAACCGATGATTCGGAGGTTCGAACTTGAGTATGGCTGTCAGAGTCGTCGAATTGTACCAGCAGCTGGCCCTTCCGCACCTTTTCTCCAAGATGAACGAAAACATTTACTATTCTGCCCGGCATCCGTACAGTGAGGGAGGACTGCGAATCGGGAACGACCGTTCCAATCAGGCTTAATTTATATGCGGAAGGATCAGCATTCGAAGTTTGGGCATTTTCTACCGTACCTGGGCTTGCAGCGGGCAATGATGCAGGGGCTGCAGACATCACTGCAGTATCTGATTTTGATGCTGGCTGGGTACCGGTTTTGATTCCTGTCCAGGCCAGTACCGTAATCAGAACTATGGCTGCTATCGGAGCAAGAAACTTCATTTTGCCACTCCGCGGGTGGATTTCGACTGCAAATCTTTGCTGTCGGCGCCAGAGGCAGAATCAAACTCTATTTTAGCCTCCCATACTTCGTAAAGCGCTTGATTCTCACTCTCTTTTGCAAGCTGGACCTGACGGTTTGCAGACTGAAGTTCTAAAAAAGTTCCTCTGCCAACTTCATACGCCTTCTCCGCGACAATCTCGGTGGCTGCAGCCCCGCCTGTCTGCTGCCGTATAAGATCATAACGCTCAAAAGTAGATCTCAGGTGAACCCATGCTCTGGTTACTTCCATGGCAATATTCTGTTTCGCCTCCTCCAGAGCAGCTTCAAGCCGAACTATCCCTGCCTGCGCTTCGCGAGTATCCTGGCGCGTTTTGCCTGCATCCAGCAGCGGCCATCTCATCTCAATAGTGGCTGCATAATGGTTCGCGGGAAGGAGCGCAGTATCTGTCTGGCGAGTCAGTTCTCCGCGAAAATGAAGGGATGGGGTACTGCCTAACTTTGCAAGCTGAAGGCCTGCCTTTGCAGAATCGAGATTTTTTTGTGTGGAAATTATCTCTGGCCGGTCATGCATAGCTGCGGCAACAGCTTCTCGTGGGGAGGTAGAAATCGCAGGCAGTCCCGAAAATGGGACCAGTTCAACCTTTGTTTCCAGCTCTCTTCCCAGCAGGCGGTTGAAGTTTAGCGATGCAGATTGCAGCGAATCGCGGGCAAGAACCAGCCCTGCTTTCGCTTCCAGCAGGGAAGCGTTCGATGTCTCTGCATCCACGGGTTTCGCCAGTCCCGCGTCTATCTGTTTGAGAGCGAGAAGATGATATTGCGATGCCCCATCGACCTGTTTGGATGCAATCTGAACGCCAGATTCCGTGCGCAGAAAATCGATGTAGGCTTTTTTTACCGATAAAACTAATGCCGCAATATCCCGCTGATACTCCAGACCTGGAAGCTGCTGTTCGACCGCAAAACGAGAGCTCGCCTGCTTCAATCCAGCGTGGTAGAGCGGCTGTTCAAATATCAGCGAAACACGGCCGGTCTGTTCAGGGAGAACTGTCGCCGCCGATCCATCCGGGCGGGGGAAAGTGACTCGCGTACCTTGCTGCGACCCTCCTGCTATCAAATTCAAGGTCGGGCTGCTGCTGGGGCGATCTCGCTCCGCCGATATCAGGGCTGCATCACGAGTAGATCGAACACTGGCTGCCGCAGGGCTGTGCAGTTTCGCCAGTGCGACACTTTCCTCCAGTGTCAGCTGATGTGTGGAGCGCTCTGTTTGAGCAATTGCAGAAGTGGCGAGGATACTTATTAAAAGCAGGAATATTGCGGCTGTTTTTTTATTTAACATTCCCACCCCTTCCCTGATTCCATCGTTCCTTTGGAAATAGGAGTTTAATATTCTTGAATATCCTATCCCTCGAGCATGCGAAGGAATTGTAAGCGCCAAGTTTTGGTGGCTAAGGCGCATCTGCCCTTTATCAACGAAGAGTGCCCAAAAGGGTGATCGGTTGTGTTTAGGTCGCAGCGTTGGGTGTGACATGAACAGATTCAAGGTGTCTATTATATGTCCAGGCGGAACCAGCATTAAAAAAAAGCCCTTCATGGGCTTTCTACGCCAGCGCTTCATGTGGAAGGAATCTGGGATGCCGTTCAATATTTGATGTCGTGGAAAATTCATATTCTATTCCAGCATATCATTTAAAATCAGCTCCAATGCCCCTGAAAGACATCGGGCAGCAGCCGAAGATCTCTGGCCTAGCTTTACAAGTGCGGGTATCTTCCAGGGATGAGTTACTGCGGACAGTACAATTTTACTTCTTGAAATTTGGCCGTCTGCATCTGTCATCTTATTAAAATCGAAAGGCATAGCATCGTCAGCGCCATCTGTTATCGCACGGATACTTAACCATCGGACTCCATGCTCATTCGCTGTTTTTGCTGCTGCTGCTGTCTCCATATCTACAGCTTCCGCTCCACTTGCTAAATAGGTTTGTCTCTTCTCTGCAGCCGTCGAAAGGACCTGATTTACAGAAATTAATGAGCCGCTGTGGATCGTGGAATTTTGGATAGGGATACGATTCGATTTTTGCTGTAATTCCCTGTCCGGAAGAAAGATGTTTCGAGAACCTAACTCGAGAACCTTCTCCGGAATAATGAGATCACCGGCCTTTAAATGTGGTGAAAGTCCACCGGCGAACCCGCATATTAGCAGCATCGTACTGTCGGCGTCTGCCTTTTGTAAAAGGCTCTTTGTCCTGGCTGCAGAGCTCACTGCGCCAGAGCCAGAACAAGCAGCGGTAACATTTTCATGAGTCTCGATCCGCCGCTTGAAAGGAACCATCTCTTCGGGAAGTGCGAAAAGAACGATTACTCTTTTTTCTTCCTGCCTCAATTTTAAGCGAGCGCCAATTCGGGCTCAGCCTGCATGGTGAGAACTTTGACTTTGACGGCTTCTACGAGATCTTCCGGTGTGGAAAGCCCCGATGCAATACCGATCAGCTCGAAATTTTCAAACTCGGAAAACGAAAGCTCATCCGCATTCTGGACATGAATGGTGTTCTCATTATAGTTGCGGCAGAGCGCGGCAAGTTCCATAGTGTTCGCGCTGGTTCGAGATCCAACGACGATCATAAGCTCCACTTTAGAAGCCAATTCGATGGCATCATCCTGGCGATTTTGAACCGGGCGGCATATCGTATTGATAATCTGAATCTCTTTGCACATCATCAGCATTTCATTCACGATGGCATTGCAGAGTTCGAGCGCATGTGTGGTTTGGAAAATTACTCC
Organism: Chthonomonadales bacterium; assembly: GCA_038203935.1. Classification (GTDB taxonomy): domain Bacteria; phylum Armatimonadota; class Chthonomonadetes; order Chthonomonadales; family Chthonomonadaceae; genus JANXSG01. Next base: position 14,797 of record JBBRDM010000023.1, on the reverse strand, counting down.
TACCTTGCGCATCAGCTTACGACTCTCTTTGGCTTCGCGCAGCTCTTCTACGCTATCGACTACGAGAGCGGGAGATTCGAGGGCGCCAAGAATTCCCTTTATTTCTGCATGATTTCTATCACCGACAATAACCACCTGGCAGCCGCGCTTCTCCAGCGACTGCGCGGCTTCCTGGGCACGCAGCACAATGGGGCAGGTGGCATCGACTACTTCAATTCCACGCGACTTTACTTCACGAATTTTCTCTTCCGGAAGGCCATGGGCGCGAATGACCATCGTGCCCTGTTTTTCGTCGTTGTAATCCTCAATCTTGCGCAGTCCTTTACCTTCGAGTTCATCGGTAACCCGCTTATTATGCACAAGATCACCAAGTATAAAAACGTCTTCACGCTCAGCCAGAGCCTGGCGAGTGAGATTGATTGCCCGCTTTACTCCAAAGCAGAATCCCACTTCCTTTGCCATGATTACTCTGCGGTTTGATGCTTTTGCCACCCGTCTCCTCTTTCTTTGAAGAGCATTATTCAGACATACCCCTGAACAGCACTCCTATCGAGTCACATAACCGTTTGCTTTAAACCAGTCCACCGCTCTTGAAAGCGCTTCAGGAACCGGCGACTGCGGCATCCCGAGTTCAACTGACGCTCTGGATGCATCGAAAAACATCTTATATTTTGCCATCTTTACGCCTTCAAAGGGATGCGCAGGCGTTCTATGCAAAATTTTATCAACCATAATATTTTCAATGCCCACCGCTATCCACGCCGCCGCATAAGGCAGTCGAATTTTCGGTGCTGGAAGTCCGGTGATATCAGAGAGCATCTGCAGCATCTGCTGCATGGTGTAGTTCTGATTTCCCAGTATATATCTACGGCCCGGTACGCCTTTATCGCATGCTAATAGTATACCCGCCGCCACATCGTGCACATCCACCAGATTTAGGCCGGTTTCTACATAGGCAGGCAGGCGACGATTGAGAAAATCTAGGATAATCTGCCCGGTAGGAGTTGGTTTTATATCCATTTCACCAACCGGAGTGCTGGGATTTACAATAACAACCGAAAGTCCCTTTTCGACAAAGGATGCCGCTTCTATCTCCGCAAGATACTTTGATCGTTTATAGTGCCCGATCATGCCCTCAAGATTCACGGGCGAATCTTCATTCCCTGGTGTGCCATCCTTCGGGATGCCGAGCGCACCGACCGTACTAGTATAGACTACCCTCTCAACTCCTGCATCGAGAGCGGCCTGAAGCAGCGACCTGGTTCCATCCACATTAGATCGGTATAGTTCCTGTGGATCGCGCGCCCAGAGACGATAGTCTGCAGCTACATGGTAAAGTGTTTTGCATCCTCGAACGGCTTCTTTGAGTGAACTCGAGTCGGTCAGATCGCCGGTAACGATTTCAGTCGTATCTCGATTAAGCTGTTTTAGGTTATCAAGCCTGCTCTTGTTCCGTACCAGAAGACGAATGCGCTCGCCTCGCTGTTCCAACTGATGCGCTACATGGCTTCCTACAAAACCAGTCGCTCCGGTAACTAATGACGGCAAAGGTGTGCCCTCTACTTGGAGAGGGACCAGGCAGCCAGCTTAAGTGTGCCACCCATGGTTTTCATGGCTTCGCTAACCGCGCTGTGTTCGAATCCACTATGCATTTTGCAGTTCTGGCATTTGTCGTCGAGGCGCGATTCCCAGTACTCCCAGTTCGTTTTATTCCAAAAAGTGTCCCAGTCTGCGTAATAACCTTCACCCTCTACCAGATAGCAGGGCGCTTTCCATCCTTTCGGAGTATAGTTGACGGTTGACCAGGGCGCACAGGGCAGTTCTCGCATACCGGCTGCAAACTCCAGGAACATAGGTGTTGCATTGATCTTGTATTTTGGTGAAAACTCGCGGATGATTCGGAATTTTTCATGTATCTGGTCTTTGGTGAGGAACATCTCTTTATCGACGCTCTCGTACTCGTAGCCAGGAGAAATAAGGATACCATTCGCCTTGAGCTCGTCCACCAGTTTGCAAAGGTCTTCCACCTCAGTCACATTTGTCTCTTTGAAAACTGTAGTATTCAGATAGGTATAATAGCCTCTGTCTCTCGCCTGCTTTACCATCTCTACCGCTTTGTCGAATACACCTTTTTTGTTGCAAACATAGTCATGAGTCTCTCGCATTCCGTCGAGATGGATCATGAGGAACAGGTGCGGGCTTGGCGGAATGATATCGAATACTTTGGTATCGAGCTTCAGGGCGTTCGTGCAAAGAATGATATACTTCCCACGTGAGATAATTCCCTCACATAGCTCTTTAAGTTCAGGATAGAGTGTTGGCTCACCGCCACATATATTTACGATGGGCGCGCCGCAATCGTCTACTGCCTTGAGCAAATCTGCTACGGGCATTCGGTCGACAAGCTTACCGGTATGACGCTCCACCGAACACCCAAGGCATGCAAGGTTGCAGGTATACAACGGCTCCAGCATAATAACTGTTGGGTATCGTTTCTGCCCGGACCTCTCCATCCTGGTGCGATGTTTGGCCTGTGCCATTGTAAATCCTATCGGAAAACGCATGTTCTAATAGTCCCTTCCTCAAACTTCCCATCTGGCGCAAGCGCTCATCGTCCTGCAAGATAGGTTCATTATCTATTTTCCAAATCCGCATCTATTTTCCAAATCCGCCGCCAGGGCCTCCCGGCATCCCGCCGGCGAAAGGATTAGCGCCGGGTGATCCTGGCATTCCTCCACCCTTGGTGCCCATCTGCTTCAGGACGGATTTGACTCCGCCGAAATCCAGTCTCCAGGCGCCGTCTTCGAATTTCATCGCCAGATCTTTCGGAGCATCTTTCATGTCTTCCGGCTTTTTAGGTATCAGCTTCACTTCAGTAGGGCTGACCACCTGGTAAGTAACATCGTCTGGATTGAACTTTTTATTACCGAATGGGCTGGACGATTTTTGGGTATCACCACCCATTTTATCCATTAAGCCGCCGAGATCTTTGAGAAGCGCGCGGCCATGCAGTTCAATTTTATGAATAGAAGCGTCGTCATTACCTGGCGCTTTGCCATCGAGACCATATTTTTTCATGACCGCATTTGTACTGGCAGAAAGGTCATTTATTTTCTTAACTTTGTCCGCGCTGCCAGGCTGACCCGAAGCCATGTTTCCAGCCATCTGCCCGAACCCGGACATCATAGCTACTACCAGAAGCATAGGAGTCGCGATCGCACCTGCCGATTCATTCGTGAGGTGATCCGAAAGTGCTGCCAGCCCCTTCGCATTTCCAAGACTGGCCATTGCTAATTTCGCCTCTTCAATCTCATGGCCGGATTGACGAGTACCACTTTTTACATCGGAGGAGGCAGCTTCTGCCGGCTTTTTTGAATCCGGTTCGACAGTAGTATCTGGTTTTGGCGAATCTGTTGGTTTTGGCGCTTCTGAGACCATTTTATCAGTCGGCGCAATCTCCGGCTTGGAAACAACAGTGGGTGGAGCAGATGCTTTACCGGAATCTGCGGGAGATGCATCGGGCTTCGCGCTGCATCCTGTCAAAACGCAGGATCCGATGAGTACGGCCAGACTAAATAGTGAATATTTTTGCGGTTGCGAAATCATTATTGAGTTGCCTCCAGGCAGCCTGCAGAGATGTGTATTGTACCTTAATTACACTTCCAGATTGGCAAAACGATCAGTCGGAGTGCGTTCAAATTCCGATTCAGGAGCAATCTCACCCGTTTCGAAATTGTGGTATTGCGCCAGCGCCCAGAGCGGAAAATAGTGGCGATAGTAGTGATATCGCAGATAGAACACGCGTGGGAATCCGGTGCCTGTAAACCATTTCTCTTCCCAGGTTCCATCCGCGCTCTGCCCGTTGAGCAGATAGTCGATACCGCGTTTCACAAAGGGACTGTCTATATCACCGGCATTCATCAGTCCCATCAGCGCCCAGCTTGTCTGCGAAGGAGTACTGGGGCCGTTCGCCTTCGGATGCTCCGGATCGTAGGACTGGCAAGTTTCCCCCCAGCCTCCATCCTCATTCTGGACGGAGTGGAGCCAGCGTACACCTTTTTGAATGCGCGATGCCTGCATATCTTCTCCGATACGCGCCAGGCCTCGGAGCACCTGCCAGGTCCCGTAAAGATAGTTGACGCCCCATCGCCCGAACCACGAGCCATCCGCTTCCTGTTCCCGATATAGATAGTCGAGCGCTCGCCGCACTCGTGGATCCGATTTGCCAAGACTAAAGTAGGAACACATTTCGAGGGTTCGCGCAGTGATATCCACCGAGGAGGGATCGAGCATGGCATTATGATCGGCGTAGGGCACGTACTGGAACAGGACACGGTTGTTATCTTTATCGAAGCTGCCCCATCCGCCGTCTTTGTTCTGCATGGCAAACACCCATTCGAGGCCTTTGCGCATCGAAACTTTGGCATGTTCGGGGGCTTCGCTCCAGTGTTCGCCAGAAGGACAGAAGGCTTTGTAGAGGCCCATGAGCACCATAATGGTATCATCGATATCGGGGTAGTACTCGTTTTCCATCTCAAAGTACCAGCCGCCCGGTTCCACTCCCGGGCACATAATAGCCCAGTCGCCTTTGCTGGTAGTCTGTTTTGTCAGCAGCCACTCTGCCGCTTTCGAAATCGCTTCCGTGTCTGCCGGAATCCCGCTGTCGATGAGAGCATTTATTACGAGTGCAGTATCCCATACCGGAGAAATACACGGCTGCAGTCGAATCTGATCTTTTTCTTCAATCTCGAACGCTGCAAGCTCTGTAAGTTCACGGGTAATAGCGTGGTGGCTGTCTTCCAGCCCCATGCATTTATAAGCCATGATTGCATGCGTCATCGCAGGGAAAATCGCGCCAAGGCCGCCGCTGTTTTCTTCCCGCTCCAGCAGCCACTCCAGGGAACGGTCGAGGGCCTTCTTTCTAAACGGTTTTACAGGGCTGGCGTCGTGCAGCTTGAGAAGTTTATCGAATACTAGAAAGACGTTGCGCCAGGTGAGCGGCTTTCTATCCCACGGAATGCCCATCCGCTTCCGTTCTTTACCGCCGACAAACAGCTCATCGATATGGGCGCTGTCGGGGATAGGGCGGCGAGGCTTATGTGCATTCATTACGGCAAGCGGAACTAAAATAGCGCGTGACCACGACGACATCGCGTAGATATTGAAATAGAACCAGTGGGGAAGCAGGATAGTTTCCGGCGGGATAGTGGGCACCCCATGCCAATCGTACTGCCCAAACATGGAGAGGTAGAGCTTGGTAAAGGTGTTGCAGCGGGTAACGCCGCCTTCAGCCAGGATTGCTTTACGTGCGCGCCGCATAAAGGGCTCGTTGCCCGTGAAACCTGCGAGCTTGCAGGCAAAATAGGCTTTCACGGAGCAGCTGACATCGGGCGGGCCGCCGGGGTAGATAGGCCAGTAACCATCGGGATGCTGCCATCGGCGAATATAGTTGGCTAATTTTCTGAACTTCTCAGGATCACGCCTGTCCAAAAACTGGAGCAGCAGAATATATTCACTCTCGAGAATAGTATCGCCTTCCAGTTCGCCTACCCAAAATCCACTCTCATCCTGTCGGTCGAGCAGCCACTTCTGAGCACCTCGAATGGCATGCCGAACGGCCTCCATCGGAATGGAGAGCGGGATTATTGAGCGGGTTACGACTGAAGAAGAGGACACAACAGCCTGTGGATTATTTTCAAGTTCCTGGTGTTCTACGCGGGTTTTCAACGATTCACCGTCCGAAAATAGTATCGGGCAGTTGTGTTTTCTATTTGCATCCTGATATTTACTTTATTGCTTCTGACAGTGCAGTCAGGAGATTATTTAGAGACACAACAATGTAAGTGATGACCAGTCGGGCAGGCAAAATATTGCCGACCCCATAACGGTCATTTTAAAGGAAGCTCCGTGCTGTATCTGCACGAAACTTAATGAATCTCAACTGTAATGATCTTAGATTTTTAATCTGCGCCGCATCTTTCAGCGTCACGCATAAATCATTCGAATTAATTACAGCCAGTTTCAATTCGGATTCAATTTAATAAACCATTTTAGCTTTACAAAAAATAAATGTCAAGCAGGCGGACTAAAATTTTGATGGTTATTAAATCTCTATACTGGATGCGCATGGCATAAATGTGAGGATATGCTAGCTGCCGCTTCCCGGGTCGTTTGCTACCGGAGAAAGTATCCCTAATCGCTTGAGCTCCGCAACCAGGCGGGAGGCGTCAGCAAGGATGACTCTGGCAAAGCGTTCGGTTTCTGGATCGGATTTTCTAATGAGCAGACTCGCAGCAGAACACAACGAGGTGATCGGCCCCATCAATACATCTTCATTTACCAGCTGACCTGGGAGCAGAGTGGATGCTTCTTCAAATGTAATACGCCCTGCATGATCCGGGGTTTCACTGATCGTAGGCTGCAGAAAAGAAGGCGTAAGAATGTTCTTGTCGAGCGCAGGAATAATAGGCGGTATCATAGGCCGATTGGATACCGGGGTAGTTGGGGCCACCGCCTCTGGAGCAGATCCATTGAGAGCCAGGCGTTCTTCAATTTCTGTGAGTTCTCGGCGAATAGCGAGATAGAGGGGGGTTCCATCCATATCTTTATCACCGGAAACGCCATAATCCCGTTTATTGATGCCGTAAAACATCGGATCGGTGGTAGCGTAGTTTACGAACATAACCGCTATAAATTTCTGGAACACATTTCTATCGAACTGATACTTATTTTTATAGTAGATATCGTCCTGAACACTGCATAATACATCTTCGAACAGGCGGACAATAAATTCGCGCGGTGGAAGCTGCTCCAGAACCGCCATATCCACCCCTGCTCCGAATTCATAAAAATACAGGAGATCATTGGAATCTGAATGACCTTCGGCCTCAGCAACGGATCCAAATACGTTGAGTTTCATCATGCTGTCCAGATTTCGCCTCGGGTAGCCCCTGCGGACGATATCCAGCGCATACATCTTGAACTCATTATAATCAGTGCCTAAAAAATGTGCTTTATTATCACGGATCTTATCTCTAAGCTCGAAAAGGCGGCGCAGCAGATTACCCCGGGCATCATTGATGATCTCCATCATTTCTTCGCGTATGGGATCGTCATCGGGAAAGAGGTCTAGCGTTTCGAAAGTTGTTCGGATAACCGCGAAGTCATTCAGCCCATCTTCAAGGCAGGGATAAGCGACACCGAGCAGGAGATCGTTCGGGATGCTCTCTATCATATCAGCGTTCCGAATGTTACTTTTCGAATCAACGATGGCGTAGAATCGATTGTTTGTAGCCAGGCTTTTGATGAGTACTACTCGTCGGTCATCGCCTGCAGCGTTCATGGTCATCTTGCTTGCTAATCCCTCACTTTTAAACATCTATCTCAATGGGCTGTGGAAAACGAAAACCCATAAAATACGGATCCATTCAGTCCAGTCGCTTTAATCTGTAAATTATGTGCAATCGGTATGCCCACACCATAATTAAATCTACGCCGAAGGCCTTCAAGTTGTAAATCGAGTCCGGATCGCAGTACGAACTGAATACCGCCAAATAATCCACCCAGGCGCTCAGTGCCCAATCCCGCATCAATCTTCAGCAGACGAAAAGTTTTCGCCTGCTTATCTGAAAGCGGAATTGTACGTGCCACCGCTAAATAAAACGAATGGTGATCGCTTCCAGTTCCCAGTAAGTCACGAATCCCAAAAGAGACAGCTGGAACTGCCCCCAGTTCGGCAAGAAACGGGTACTCGATATTAAGTTGTGTCAGCGCTCTTCTATCACCCAGATTTTGCTGACGCTGCGCTTCGATCTCTATGCTCTGCGCTGTCGAAACTGTCAGCCAGGATATGTTTGCATTGCCTGAATCCGGTCTTATTAGAAACGAGGCACGATAACTTTTAGGATCCAGCGTGTTGGCATCCGGCGCTAGAATCAGCCGATCCCCTTGAACTGAATGCGCTCCAAATATCAAGATTGCCAGGCTTAAGCAGCTCAGAAATATTTTTTGCAGCCAACTCTCTGAAGGATTAGACTTTCTCAACTTCATATGAGTTCTGCTGCAGCCTGCGATTTTAATGCTGCTTTTTCCGCAGCAAGCCTGCCCACGAAGCGCGCCATTCGTTTTAGCGCTTCTTCCAGCTTGGGCACCGAGGATGCATAGCAGCAGCGTACATGGCCTTCGCCGGATGGTCCAAATGCGGAGCCAGGCACTAAAGCTACTTCCTCTTCCTCTAATAGTCGGCCGGCGAACTCTTCCGAATTCAGGCCAAATCTTTGTATCGAAGGAAATGCGTAGAATGCGCCTTGCGGTTCATAACAGTCCAGTCCCATACTGTTTAAGCCATGGACGAACATGCGCCTCCGCTGATCATAATCGGCCACCATGGCCACCACATCTGGTTCAGCATGTGCGAGCGCTTCGACAGCCGCGAGCTGGGCGATATGCGGCGCACAGAGCATTGTATACTGATGGACTCTGGTCATCAGCTGCGCTATTCCAGCAGGTGCGCACGCATATCCGATGCGCCAGCCTGTCATAGCATATGCTTTGGAAAAGCCATTCAGAAGTACAGTCCGCTCGCGTGCGCCTGGCAGTGAACTGAGACAGGTATGCACCCCAACATAGGTCAGCCGTTCGTAAATCTCATCCGAGATCAGATAAAAATCGTATCTGTTCGCAAGCTCTACCAGGCGCTGCAGATCTTCGCGGGACTGTGTGGCGCCGGTGGGATTTGCGGGAGATCCGATTAGCAGAGCTTTCGTTTTAGGAGTAATTGCGGTTTCGATCCGATCTGCATGGAGCCGAAAGCCATCTGAGGCATCCGTTTTAACGGGAACCGGTATTCCCCCAGCAAAATCTACATTGGGCATATAGGAGACATAACACGGTTCAGGAACCAGAACCTCGTCCCCTGGATTGAGCAGAACTCGGAGCGCCAGATCCAGCCCCTCTGATACTCCTACCGTGATCAGGCACTCGGAAACAGGATCGTACCGTACGCCGTGCCTCGAGCTGAGCATGGAGCATATCGACTCACGCAATTCGAGAAGGCCGCTGTTTGAAGTATAGGAGGTCTTACCATTTTCCAGCGAGCGAATCCCGGCTTTCAGCACACAGTCCGGGCTGATATAATCCGGCTCGCCTACGCTCAGAGATATTACATTTTTGCTTCGGTCTGCCAAATCAAAGAATCGGCGTATTCCAGAAGGAGGACATTCTGCGATGACCTTATTGAGAGGCTTGCGAGGCAGAATTCCTTGTGCAGTTTCGAGCTTATCCGGAACTGGTTCGGTATGGAATAGATCGTCGTCTATGGTTACTTTTTCAGAAAAAATCATGGATTTACTCAATCGATTCTGCTACTGTAAAAAATGAATCAGACTGCCTAGTATAGCCTACACCCGTTCGCTTTGTCAATTTGTCCGCCTGCCCTGGGAACTTTTGATGAGAGCGCAGGCATAAATCCGGTATCATTACATACGAGGGTTCTTCTTTTTGATGAACAACTGCAATACAGGAGGTGCAGCCATGCTGTTTCCAAAAAATCGAATTCGTTTTACAACTACCTTTCAGGGTAAAAGTGATTCAGAGGGATGGATAGTTCTGAATTTGATTGGCGCAGACCTGGAAGGGGCAAGCAATATTACCCTTTCGATGGCGGAGCTGATAAAGCTTCGTGAACTGGGTGATAAGCAGTCCGATAAACTGAAAGAGGCGCGCGAACTGCTTGGCGGCATTTCGGAAGAAGATTAACTACTGCTTCCGGTATTCATCGAGAGCGGCATGATAGACCTGCTTCAAAGGGACATTATGCAGTTTTGAGGCTGCTTTCACATCCTCATATTCTGGAGCGGCTGTTAATTCGCTGCCTTTGTGCCTGCCCACCTTAATACGGATTGTTCCATATTCGGTAGAAACTTCAACCCATTTTCTTTCGAGTATGACACGATCGAATCGAGAGGTGCGAATACCAAAAGTAGAAGTTTCGGCAAAGATGATACCGGTCAGATCTTCTGCAATATCGAGCGGAGCAAGAACGGTAAGAAGCGAGGCGGGACGAGATTTTTTCATCTGGATTGGAGTGAGATAGACATCCAGCGCTCCGGCTTCAAACAGTCTTTCGAACAGCAGCTCATAGAATTCCGGCGATAGATCGTCGATATTGGTTTCGAGAGATACAATCGTAGTGGGTGGGGCGTCAGTCTGCGGATCAGGCAAGCCGACCGGTTTGGGGGAGTGGTCGACCGGCTCGTCACGAAGAATAGCAATCGCATGCGGCAGCAGCGGCAGGAGCAGTTCCAGTCCATCCCGCACTCCGCCCACACTTCCAGGCAGGTTAATGATTAAAGTTCGATGGCGTATCCCAGCGATCCCCCGAGAGAGTACCGCTCTATCCAGTTTCTGATAGCCTTTCCATCGCAGCAGTTCGGCAAGTCCCGGCGCCTCTCTTTCGATCACTTTTTGCGTAGCTTCAGGCGTAATATCTCGGGGTGCAAATCCGGTGCCTCCCGTCGTAACGATCAGCCCCAGCTCCTTGGTGCACCATTGCATCAAAACCTCTTCTATTTTCGCGGCATCGTCCGGCACAAGAGCTTTCTCACTGACATCAAATCCAGCCTGAGCCAGTCCTTCCGTCAAGACTCTGCCCGAAACGTCCTGGCGTACTCCCTGTGCACACCCATCACTCACGGTCAGTACCCCGGCTTTTATACTCATTGAATATCTCCGCTTAACGCAGCCAATCCTTCGGAATGGTTACAACATTTAACTACAGATATTCGAGCGGCGAATTGCGTTCTCCTCTTACAGGCACGACAATGAGGATATTTTCAAGATATAACCGTATCAATTAGATTGTATAAAAGCATTGAGCGCTTCTTCAGCATAACTGCTCAAATTAATGAATTTTATTCCAACAGATTTTTTACCCTGCGCAGAACCGTCTTCACAGATGATCTCTCCAAGTGCACTAATATTGGTTCCGGATGCAAAGTCGGCAGCGCTAACAATTGTTAATTTTGGTGTATTGTCTGCATTCACATGGGTTTTTTTGAGAATATCTTTCAGTGTAAATTTCACATCGATCATATCTGAAAGATCTGCATTTCCATCGATATCCAGTCGAATTCCCGTGGAACTGATGTTTAAAGATTTTACTTCTTTCCAATCTGCAGTGTTACCACCTTCCCGCTTATGATTCCTTATCAGCACATCTGCAGTCCACTGAATGCGTTTATTTTTCCGCCGGTGCACCGTGTAGATTTCTTGAAGCACATTCAGCAGCAGTTCATTCACATTGCAGTCGTTAATATCGACGGCCATTTTCTTGATGACGCAGTTTTCAACAACGGTTAAGGTCCCTGGTTCTCCGGCAGGCACCTGATTCATGCACGGCATACCTGTGTGGATATTTATACGGGCAAGATTCCTTTCATAGGCTTTCAATTCCCCGATCATATTTGTATTGCTCACAGGAAAATCCACACTCGCCACGCTGTTTATAGGTTCATGCATAACTTACTCCTTTTCGATAATATTCCTGATTTATCGGTTTGCATACAATGTTTGTTTTGAATGTGGAATAAACCCCGTATAACCACTGCTATCGTCCGGGCCGTGAAAATATATATATTCAGCAGATGGACAAATAAATTAGCAATAAGTTTTTTTTTAAACTGCAGAGATTTAGAATTTACCCGAAAATTAGCCAGCTCATATTTATAAGGAGAAGACGCAATATGGATTCTAGCAACAAGATGGCTGCGTATCATCGCAGTGGAGTCAATGGGATACTGAAACTGACCGGAGTAGTGGATATTTTTGAAGCGGGGGTTTTGCTGGAAGCTGTCAGAAAATCTATTTCTGATGAAAAAGCAAAAAATATACAGGTAGATATGCAGAATGTGGAAAGAGTAGATATCAGTACGATTCAGGTGTTGTACCGCTTAAAAATGGAGTGCAAAACTAAGAGCCGAAAATGTGAATTTATGCAGATGTCACAAAAGATTTCCTCAGAGCTAGAACAAATTGGAATTTCACTTTAAACTGAATTAAATAGAAAAATAAATGCTTATATACGCTGCCTTTTTTTTAATATCGATAGTAGCCTGGTTCCTAACTGGCCGCTCCTATCCGCTCCCAATAATTTTACTGGCTGCAGCAGGCTGGGCTGCCTGGATACAAATACGGCTGAAAGAATCGCATCCTCCTGCCGATTCGGAAGCAGCAGTCCTTCCTGATAGTAGTTCAGAATACGAAAATAACGCTCTTCAATCGCATCAGATTCAAGATACTTACGACACGAAAATTTCAGAATTAGAACACAAGAACGGCCAGCTGAACGATAGATTGGAGCAGGCGAATCGCGAGACTGTCTACGCTATCAACGAGGCGGCAATGTTCGCGGAAGAGCTTCTAGCGCTGAGAAGCATTCGCGAAGATAGAGATTTTCATATTGAAGCGGAAAAGAACGCGCTGAATGAAAATATATATCTCAGTGATAAAGTTGCCGGGATTGCGGATAATCTTGCTGACCAGGTGACCGTTGCAATGGCAGAGGGCGACGAGGCAGTAAAAACTGCCATCGATAAATTTTATGATATCGTTAAGAAGTCCAACGAGGCATCTGTAGGTGCACAGGATGCAATCGGTAATCAGAATGAGAAAAGTGTTTCTCGTACAGCAGCGCATATGGGTGAGGTCATACTCAAATTTCTTAATCAGATCTCAGTCACATCTCAAGAGATAGCGGAATCTGCGCGTGAATTGCAGCATGTTTCCGTAGTTACGAAAGATCTATTTGCGCTGTTAAAAGAGATTCAGAGTGTCGCGGATCAGACGGTGATGCTGGCTTTGAATGCATCTATTGAAGCAGCAAGGGCAGGTGAAGCCGGCCGAGGGTTTGCAGTGGTCGCTAAAGAAGTCAGTAAGCTCTCGGATAGGTCAAGAAGTTCGGCAGATAAAATGCAGACTCTCACACTCACTCTGGCAAAACTCAGCAATACCGTTTGTAAGCAGCTCGGAGATGCCTCCAGTAAAAGTATTCTGGAGTGCAGCAAGGCTCAGGTCGATCTCAACTTTTCACTGGAAAGTATAAATGAAAGTGATTCTGCAACGCAGGAAGCGCTTACACAATTGTCCGAACATACGGCTTGTCTGAGCCAGGATATCGAGCGGATTGTTATTGTATTTCAATATCACGATATGCTGCAGCAGCGGCTTGCGCACGTCGCCGATCCATTAAGAGCGCTGCGTGACGAACTGCTGCAGGGGATAAACAGTGAATCTGGTGCGCATGAGTTGAAAGCGACCGGCACCGATTCCTGCGGAATCACGATGATGCCCAAAAGCGGGGCTTGTTCGGTAGGCGCAGCTCCTACATTGACTGCAGTCTCCTATGTCGATCAGATCGATGATGCAGTTACTCTATTCTAAGTTACCATGTAAGGCTGCTGCAGATTGCAGCCTGGAGTTTTAGGAGCGAAAAAGGTGTCGAAGACAGCATTAATAGTGGACGATTCTAGTTCCATGCGGCAAATGGTAGGATTCACTTTACGCGGCGCAGGGTTTGTGGTTATCGAAAGTGGCGATGGTTCAGACGCTCTCAAAAAACTGGCCAGCGCCCCGGGAGGAAAAGTAGATCTCATCATTACAGATCTCAATATGCCTATCATGGATGGGTTAACTTTTATAAAGCAGGCTCGAGGAATTGCGGCCTGTAAGTTCATACCGATATTGATGTTGACCACGGAAAACGGAGATACTCGCAAAGCGGAAGGGAAGGCAGCTGGAGCGACCGGCTGGATAGTCAAGCCGTTTCAACCCGACCAGATGCTCAAAGTGATCGAGAAGGTGCTGCCCAAATGAATTTTGATACTGCCATGTTTCACTCAGCTTTCTTTGAAGAAGCCGCCGATCTTCTGGAAGATCTTGAAGGCCTGCTTTTGCGTCTGGAAAAATCTCCGGATGACCTGGAACTGCTGAATACTATATTTCGCTGTGCGCACTCCATAAAAGGCGGCAGTGCGACATTCGGCTTCTCTGATCTGGCTCATTTTACTCATGGGCTGGAAACTCTCCTCGATCTGATGCGCAATGGCGAGTTGAAGATAAACAGCACGATTTCAAAGCTGCTTCTCGAATCGAGAGACCAGATGAAAGCGCTTCTTGCTGTAGCCCGTGGAGATGAAGAATCTGCCCCTGATTCTGCACCGCTATCAGCGATAATCCAGGCTGAAATCGACAGAGTACACTCTGGATCGCCTGTACCAGTAGAGGCGCAAATTCCGATTGAAACAGAAACCGTGATTTCTGCCTCCTCGAAAGTGTATCGGCTGAAGTTTGTGCCTGGCCCAGATGTTCTCAGGAGAGGCATCGATCCTAAAATGATGATCAGCCAGCTCCGAGACAGCGGGGAAATCATATCGATAACCTGTGATACTTCACGCCTTCCCGCATTGAATGAAATCGATCCGGAAACATCCTACCTGGGGTGGGATATCGTCTTCAGAACAGAATGGCAAAAAGTACAGATTCTGGACATCTTTGAGTTTATTGAGGACGAGTGTGAGCTGGAACTGACGGACGAACCTGCAGATTTCGTGATGGAATCGGTAACTGAAGTGGTTCATATAATAAATGAAAGCGCCGATGCTGAAACGGAACTTGCAGCGCCAGACGCCTCGGCAGCTGGTGGAACCCGGCCAGCCGCCGCAGCTCCTGCGGCTGCCAGCGGTAAAAATTCAGATACGCAGACCCTGCGGGTGGCAACGGACAAAGTCGATAAACTGATCAA
>JBBRDM010000022.1:0-39772 GCA_038203935.1 Chthonomonadales bacterium | reverse complement strand
GAGGGCCGGGGTGAGGTTCGTTCAGACGTTTGTAACTTCCTCATTAATTTCTAATTTTTGTGATAAATCGATTTAAATGATTCCGAGAGTGGTTGGGATTCAGATGAGGCTGGCCGCCGGCCAGGTTTAGTCTGAATAACTCAATTTGTATTGGCTTATTTTTTCTCATAATCGCTTTGAGCATCTGGCCGCTGCCTCTGCCTGAAGCCGAAAATGCAAAATTTCCCAGGCTGTAACAGATTGGTTTGCTGTGATAGATCTCTGTTTCTTGAACCACGTGGGGATGATGACCTATTACAAGATCCGCTCCTGAATCAATCATCGCTCGTGAGAGCGCAATTTGATGAGGGGATGGCTCGGGAGCGTTCTCTACTCCACAATGAAGCGAAACAATGAGAAAATCGACGAGATTGCGTGCAGATGTTACCTCGTTTCGAACAGCAGCCATTGCGCCCATAGCGAGGCACGGCTCAGTTTCTGATTCTGGAACGATAGGCGGAAACAGCCCGAGATAAGCTAAAAATCCTATTTTCAGACCGTTTCTAACGACGATTTTCAGCTGATGCGCTTCTGTTCGATTGGCGCCAGCGCCAGCAGTCATTACTCCTGTTTGCTCCACAATTTGTTTCGTTTGAAGCAGTGCCTCTCTTCCATAATCCCAGGCGTGATTGTTCGCCAGTGAAACGATGCTGATGCCCGATTTAGCAAGTACGGAAGCATATGGCGGTTTAGCTCGAAAGTTATATTTTTTGGGTACGGGCATGCCGCAATTCGCTATACAGCATTCCAGATTCGCAAAAGTAATATCTGCCTTTAGAAAATTAGGCTTCATTGCTGCAAAAGGATAATCTATTCCCTTCTTCAGCATCAACTTTTCCATTGGACCAGCAAGCATAACATCCCCTACCGCCAGCAGGCTCACATAATTTTTTCTATGCGTTTTACCTTGCTTTACGAATGCTTGCTGTAAGCTAGCCGGGCATATTGATAGTATTAATGGCAGAATAACAGAGCAGCACTGACCCAATTTAACTAGCAAACGATAGGAGTATTTTGAATTTGCTTTCAAGTATTCGGCCTCAATAAGGTAAACTGTTAGCTCAAACCGTTATTTGAGTATAGCATTCATTGCGGGTCTGTTTTTATCGCTAGGAGAGAGTTAATGATTGTTGTTATGGCAGCTCATGCCACAGAAATTGAAATAAAAGATGTAGAGCAAAGAATTGTGGATTGGGGGTACGGTGTCCACCCGATCTATGGTACGGAACGTACGGTCATCGGCGCAGTAGGCGTACCGGAAGCGGATAAAGCGCGCTATATGGAGTCGCTGGAATCGCTGCCTTACGTCGAGCAGGTCATCGGGATTCTCCGCCCTTATAAGTTCGCCAGTCGGGAGTATCATCCTGAGGGAACTGTCGTTGATGTCAAAGGCGTGAAAGTCGGCGGCAATAATATCACGCTCATGGCAGGGCCATGTACGGTCGAAACATACGAACAAACGTGGGAATCGGCGGTTGCGTGCAAAGCAGCAGGAGCGACTATTCTCCGCGGCGGAGCCTACAAACCAAGTACTTCCCCCTACTCATTTCAGGGCCATGGAGTTGAAGCGCTTAAAATACTGAAAGATATCGCAGACAAGCTCGATATGCGCGTTATCACAGAAGTGATGGACCTCAGAAACATAGAACTGGTGAGTCAGTATGCCGATATTCTGCAGATCGGCACTCGGAACATGCAGAACTATGATCTGCTGCGCGAAGTGGGTAAAGTTCAGATTCCGGTTATGATCAAACGCGGTATGTGGGCAAAAATTGAAGAGTGGCTGCAGGCCGCAGAATATGTGCTACTAGGCGGCAACCACAACGTAATGCTTTGTGAACGCGGCATCCGAACCTTCGAAACTTATACCCGAAACACGCTGGATCTCTCGGCAGTGCCCGCCATCAAAGAGCTTTCTCATCTGCCTATAGTGGTCGATCCAAGCCAGGGTACCGGTAAGCGAAGCCTCGTAATCGCTATGACAAAGGCCGCAGTAGCTGTAGGAGCGGATGGGCTGCTTATCGAAGTCCATCCGCATCCTGATAAAGCACTCAAAGACGGCGCACAGTCGCTGACTTGTGAACATTTCGGCCAGTTAGCTGCCGATTTAAAACCCATCGCAGCTGCCGTTGGCAGATCGATCTAACTCGTACACGAAGGTTCTTTCACTGTAGTTAAGCGGCCTGCTGCTTCAAGGAACTATTCTGAATATAGCTTCGGGCGTCATGGGCAGTTTCAAATCTGCGATACTGGCGCCCCAGCCTTACCATTTTAAACTCTGAGGGCAGTTCATCTTCCACGTAGAGTGTGATAACAGAGTTACTGGAAATATCCACATAGTGGCCAGGCTCTGCCATATCGCCAGATTGAAACAGATCCACGTCTCTCTTCTTAATATAATCTCTGATATCGATAATCTCTGCCATTGTGTATCTCCCAGACTTTCGCCCCTGCAAACATTAGCTTTACTTCCTGAATACAAAAGTATAATCTATATGTTCCATACCGTCCATCGAGATTGATTCGGCAATTTTACCAGTATCTGAGGAATTCCAATCTATTTCCTGGCAAGCTTTCGCAGCACTTGAACTTCGTCCATACGGAGCAGCAGCGCCATTCCCAGATAGACGAGAGCGCTTATCAATAGCGCGCTTCCTAGAATAGCTGCGGACTCACGTGTAATATTTACCTGTCCCAATTTATTCAATAGGTGGCCATGATTAAAATGACGCTGCATTGCGTTTCGAATCATGTAACATGCGAGGACAGAAACACCGGTCGAAATTAAAATTTTAATGGTGGAAATTAAAAGCCTGCCGCCATCGATCCCATTTAATCGTTTGCGCAGCAAGAAAAGCATCGTGAACATGTGTACGGTAGCAGCGATTGAAGTAGCCAGAGCCAGGCCGGAGACTTGAAGCCAAGCCCGAAGCGGCCAGTTGAGCGGAATAAAAAGTAGGGTTACCGCTGTACCTACGATAACGGGCGTTCGTGAATCCTGCAGTGCGTAGAAACCGCGAGTAATGATACTGTGCGCCGACCAAGCAAATATTCCAATAGCAAAATAGCACAGAACATCGGCGGTTGTCTTGGCATCGGCAGTCTGAAACTTCCCGCTCTGGAGTATTAACTGTACGATCGGCATCGAGAGTACTATCATCAAGCCAGAAGCCGGCACAGTTAGAAACAGTATCGACCTGATTCCAAAACTGAGGCTCTGCCGGAGTTCTACCATCTCTTTGCGGGCTGCCTGTGCCGCCATGGTTGGAAATATGGCGATTGCAGTCGCCTGGGCAAAAACGCCCAAAGGAACCTGCATCAGCCTGTTCGCGTACATCATTGCTGACTGCGGACCATCACCCAGGCTGGAGGCAAATCCTTTTCCAATAATGGTACTCACCTGCGGAAGAGATAATCCCAGGATGACCGGCAGCATCAGCTTCCATACCTGAATAACTCCGGGATGTTTTAAATGTTTTCGCAGCCCTTTGGTTACAAAGTATCCGCCGGCCCTGCGTACCAGCACCCACTGCAGGATTAAATTTCCGACGATAGCCCCGATCACAGCGCCGTAGCAAAGCCCAGCCACACCGTTGTAGCGTACTAAAAACTCTCCGCCAAAGATAATTCCGAGATTATAGATAACTGGCCCGAATGCCTGACCTGCGAATAGATTTCGAGCAGTGAGGGTGCCCATCATTAAGCCGCCCAGGAAAAAACATACCTGTGCTGGAAGCAGAATTCGAGTTAATGCGATGGTTGCTTCAATTTTTCCGGGAATAAGAGAATATCCGGGATTGGTGAGATCAACGAGTGGACGGGTAAATATTTCCCCTATAATTATAAATCCCACGACCACAACAGTCATCACACTGGCAACGACGCTGAAAATTCTCCAGGCTTCTTTTTCCCGATTGGTGGCAATATATTCACTGAACACAGGAATAAATGCGCTTGAGAGAGCGCCGCCTGCAATGAGAAAGAAAAGCAGGTCTGGGATCGTGAAGGCGCCGTTATAGACATCCGTACTGAATCCCTGGCCAAAATGCTGAGCAATAACACGTTCCCGAAAAAGGCCAAGCAGCCTGCTGAGCAGGATTCCAGCCATCATGAGACCAGTTGCGCCCATTACGCGCCGCTGGGTAGCATGCCTTGTGGTACCTAATGCAGATTTATCTTCGCCTGAGACTGTTGTTGGAGTATCGATAGTGGACATATACGGTGCATTATACCCGATAGCGAACCTGGGGACGGATGAAAGGTTTGTCTATCTTATGGTCTTACGTTTCACAAGGAATGGCTTCTCAAATGCCAGAAAGAAAAGATAGGCAGTTAAAACTGTAAGCGGAACTCCAACGAGCAAGTACAAAACTACCGTGCCAGCGACTGAAAAAGAGTAGTGTTTGATGGCAAGAGTGAACAGTGCCAGTACAGGAGCATGGATGAGATATAGGCTGTAGGAAAACTTCCCCAAGTTCACGCTTGCCTTCGCTGAGAGTATTCGAATAACCATGGATGACGAATTGCTGTCTGTGTTTATCAGCAGCTTCGCACAGTAGATCAGCAGGAAAACGGTAGCAAGTCCCAAAACGATATTGCTCAGTACCAGATGCGTCCAGTCTCCATGCGCCCTGAATTTGGCAAAATATACGATAGGAATGAGGCAGAGGATCGCAAGAGCTCCCCAGGGAGTTCGATTCCTCAAGTCGATTTCCGCTTTTTTATGCGAAAAACTGATGATCGCCCCGGCCATTCCGAATGCAAACAGCCCAATAAACTCAAAATTGGCCCCATCGACTTTGCCTCTAAACAGCCAGTGCGGAATGGCACCCAGGATGAGCGCACCTATGATCGTTGACACCCAGCCGAATCGACGCCAAATCGGCAGGAGAACCAACGCGAACACAAAATATATCTGCCACTCGGTCGCAACACTCCACATGGGATAGTCGATCTTGTGGGACCAGCTGTCACTCAAGTTATGCACAAGAAAGAGATGACTGATAAGATTATCCATTTTGAATGCAGGCAGCGAAGCATCCCAACCGCTGTTGGAGAACTGGTTCATACCCGGGATGCTGAAAATTAGCAGCAGGGATACAGCCAACGCAGCATAGTAAACGGGCAGTATGCGCTTAGCCCTGCGTTTCAGGTAATCGACGATTCCACCGCGCAGAAAAGTGGTGTTTGCTTCCACAAGCGGAATCATCAGGCAGTATCCGGAAAGCACAATGAATATCGCTACGGCAGCCTGGCCAAAACTGATTAAGCTGATGAGATATTTCAAACCGGAAGGGAAATTTTTACTATGAATCGGGAGTCGATTATCACCACAGGCATGATAGAGAACCACATAGAGCGCTGCAAGGCCGCGCAGCCCATCCAGATGGCTTAAATGCAGCCGAGGCGCCGATACATTACTTTCCGATGCAGTTATTTCTTGTGTTGCAGTTCCCAATGATTTCCTAAAATATAGAGACGAAGATGTACTTTTACAAAACTGGAATTTTGGATTTACGTTTTGCTAGAAATGGTTTTTCGAAAGCCTGATAAAAAACATACGCGACAAGGATACTCAATGGAACTGCGATAACAAGATAGGGAATTATGGAACTGGTAAATGAAAGCTGCAGCCTTCTCATTGTAATTGTCACTAGAGCCAGCACCGGCGCGTGAATCAGATAGAGGCTGTACGAAAATGACCCCAAAACAACGCAAGGTTTTGCTTTCAGAAAACGAGTTGCCAGGGGAAGCGGTTTGTGGGCGGCGTTCATCAGCGATTCGGTTGTATAGATTAACAGGCAGACAGTTGCTACGCCGATCACAAGATAACTGATGACCAGATTACTCCAGGATCCACCCCAGCGATATTTTGCGAAATAGACAATTGGGAGCAGAGAGATGAGCGATAGAGCTCCCCATGGAATCTTATTTCTAATATCCATCTCTTTCGGGTTCTGAGAGAAGCTTACTACTGCCCCGGCCATTCCAAAAGCGAAAAGTCCAATAAATTCAAAATTGGCGCTGTCCAGGCTTCTATGAAAAAGCCAGTGCGGAATAAACCCTACAATAGTTGCAAATACCAGAGTGATTGCCAGGCCAAACTTCCTCCATAACGGCAGCAGTACAAGAGCGAATACAAAATATATCTGCCATTCTGTAGCGACACTCCACATCGGAGAATCTATTTTGTGTATCCAGTTTTCGTTAAAATTGTGCAGCAGCAGCAGATGACTTATGATAATATCTGCATGGAGCGCCGGCAAAGAGGCATCCCATCCGCTATGTGAGATTCGATTCATTGCGGGAATAGCCGCAGTCAGCAACAGTGAAACAGCAAGGGCAGCATAGTAGGTTGGAAGAATACGTTTTGCGCGCCTCTTTACGAATTCGCCCACACCCCCGCGTAAGAAAGTCGTGTTGGACTGCACTAAAGGCATCATCAGGCAGTAACCTGAGAGCACAATGAAGATGGCAACCGCCGACTGGCCAAAACTGGTAAGTCCGATTATATGCCGAATAATACCGGGAAATTCTCGGATTCGAAGCCGATAATCCCCACAAGCATGTACCAGCACTACATAGAGCGCTGCCAGACCACGCAGGCCATCAAGATGACTCAGATGTATCCGTTCACTCGATCCAGGTCTGCTTTGATCAACCATCAAATTCTCTTTCACCGAAGATTCCCAAATTTCTCTCTACTTAGTTTACCGTCAAACTTGATATTCGGCAAACTATAATCAAAATTGAGCCGTGAACAGATGCAGCTGCAGTCATTTATCAGCGCATCTTTTCACGGCAAGATAACCTATCAAATCATTTTCGGCACATTATACGTTTACTGGCATATCAAATTTGTTCGAAGATTGCAGTCCTGCAGTGGCAAGTCTGGACACCGGTGATTTCATGAAGTGGGCCAGGTCAGAAGGTATGCCCAATCCATGCATGCCATTGTACTCTTCCCCAACATTATAAACGACTATTTTTTGACCGGCATTAATAAGTTCATTGTACACAGGAGCTACATAGAATTCGTTGTTCACGCGCAAATTTTTCGCAATCATCTGTTCTGCGGCCCAAATAAAATCCGCTCCATGCCTGAAATTATAGATTCCCACCGTTGCTTCGATAGAGACTACTTTCTTTTCTACTAGCTCGATGACTTTTCCATTTCCATCAAAACGCACATAGGACCATTTCGGATCCTCAGCGCGCATCGTCATTATCAGCCCATCAGCGTCGGCAGCCTGCATGGATTCGAGATACCCGTTTATATCCGCCCGTACCCATTGGTCACTGTTTGCAATCATCAGAGGGAAATCGTTATCGATATATTTCTTCGCCAGCAGAACTGTGCAGGCCGCACCCTCGGTGACTTCTGCCACTTCAATAATTTTGGCATCTGGAATCCATTCAAGAAGCCGGAGGTCGATACAGTGTTTCTGGATATGATCACGAAGACATAGGAAATAAAACTGATGCGGAGTTTCAGGAAGAAGATTTGCTATTATAGCGCGGATCATAGGCACACCGTGGATGGGTATAAGCGGTTTAGGCAGTACAAATCCTTCCCCACGAAATCTATTGCCTAATCCAGCCATTGGAATCACTATATTCAGCATACACACCTCCATGAAAAGAAATCGACGTGATGGCTCATGAAGGCAGTAAGAAATAAAAGAAGTGCCACCATCAACATATACGATCAAGCATTCCCTCAGAAGGTTCCTAATATTTCCTGTTATTTTTGCCGGAGGCAATAAATCGTATAATCAGTACTGCGTTATCGAAAAAATCAGTTTTTATTTATCGACCGCATTCATTCATGACGCTGAAGTCGTTTCCAGCATCTTTTCGATAGTGCGTCGACATTTTGAAATCATCTTTTCATGGCAGCCTTTCGTAAAAGGAGTTTGCCAAACAGGATAGATGTTTTCCGCGTAGAGATGCGAGGGAGGCAGATACCCATAATGCCCGTTCACACAGTTCATCACCACGACAGCAACTCCCGGAAAGCTTTTTCGAAGTTCAATTTGCAGCCCAGAATAAGCTTCATTTGGATGCCCTAAAACAATCGCATCGCCGATTCGCCATACCCAAAAAGGCATATCTGCCTGCTCGCCATCGCCAATACCTTCTCTAATGCGAAGTTTTCGGTTTAATCGTTCTAAAAGAACAGGGTCAGCTGCTGCATCCATCTCGTTTTTAAGCATTTCTGCAGTAGGCAGATCGACTGTTAACTCGATTTTATCCTGAACAGCATGCAAGATTTTGCATGGTTCACTTTTTCGATATCCCCATTGTCCGAGCGGCGCTCCCGATTCGACCACTTTCGAATACTCCATCTGAGTGGATGGCGGCAGCATATTTTCAATTGTTGATAATACGGCATAACCCAATTCTCTGCCGTGCCTGTCCGCTGTTGCGACATCAGCAGTATACTGCTCTCTTGGCGCGAGTTCTCCGGAAGCGCCATGCAGATAGAGGCAAAGCGCGGAAGTCTGCTGCTCGATAATCTCCCGCATGGCACCGGGAAAGTCGGGTGATATAAGGCGATTCTCATAAGCCAGCGTGGTCGGATGGCAGGCGTAGTTTACAAGCACTGCCAACAGCCTTCCCTCCAGATCAGCAGCCCTGCCAACCAGTAAAGTGTCGTCAGGATCGGTTATTTTTGTATTGAATCCGCAGAGAATTCTATCTGAATCCGGGTCTTCGAGATCGCGATTTTGAGCAAGCCCGCATTTCCCATAGCCCCAGTCCAACACGGCAGGCTCTAAGCTATTGATTGCGTTTTCAACGGCTGAGATTACCCGGTCAGACAGCATTGCCATATAACCTGCGATTAAGTCACCGCCAGGCTTTGTGCTGTCTTCCGGGCAGATGGAGGGGCCGGAATGTGTATGCGTAAAATTAATCATCACTCTGGAATCAGTGAGATGGAGCGTTTCCAGGAGTTTTTTTCTCAGGCTCCATTCATCTTTTCGCCTTCGCCACCAGCCTAAATCCAGCGAAAGAAGCACCAGCGGATCTCTGCCATCCTTATCTATGGCTATTGCCGTTGCAGACAACGGGCGGTGAATGCCTTCTGCTTTATCGTGAACCGCCGCTCCCCAGTTTTTCGCATAAATCCCAACAGGAGGAGTAATGTCCGTTCGAGCAGCTCCAATTCTTCCAATATAGCCGGCATGTTTGAAACTTAGACGGCTATTCTCCATTGAACTGCATCCCTGAAGTCAGCAGAGAGAGACCACCGTCCATAAGCAGCGTGGAGCCAGTCATGTGCCGATTATCGGGCTGGCACAGATGGGCGGCCTGCTGAGCCACTTCGGCAGCCGTTATAAGCGAGTTTACGGGTACTCGCTTCTGAGATGTCTCTCTGCTTCCAGGATTCTCATCAAAAATCTTCCCGGTAAGTCCGGCATCCACGTAGCCAGGCGCTATCTCATTTACAAGTATATTATATCGGGCAAGCTCGAGAGCCATACACTTACACAGCATCCTTAAACCAGCTTTAGACGTGCAGTAAGCTGGAATATGGCTATGAGGTGCGTGCGCAGCCCAGCTTCCAACAAAAACTATTCGGCCCGGATGTTCACGTTCAATAAGTCGTTTAGCGGCTGATTGAGCTAGAAAAAATGCTCCATCCAAATTGATTCTGAGCTCTCTGCTCCATTCGCTCGGCGTGATATGTCGAATATCAGAAAGGGTCACTATAGCCGCATTTGGTATTATGAGACTTGGAATGGTGAGAGCCTTATCGACCCTATCCACCCAATTTTCCACGGCATCAGAATCAGAAACATCCACTTGCATGTAATGAAAGTGCCTGCCTAATTGTTCAATTTCTGCTGATAGTTTGTACGAGTGTTTCTCTGCCAGCACATCGCCTACTGCAACATCCGCGCCCTGTTTTGCAAATTCCAAAGCGATAGCGCTGCCGATATCTCCAAGCCCGCCACTAATAATGGCTGTCTGTCCGAACAGAGTCGTCATGTCAACTCCCAATATTTCTCAACTCTCAGAATTGTGAATATACGATTCTCACATCATAGTCTTTCTGTGAAAAAGTGATTTTATCCTGCTCTTCATGAAGGATATATTAGAATGAGTTAGAACATACGAAATAAAGTCGACGACCGTTTTGAGTCCCTCAAACTAAAGTGGCTCTGAACGAGATTAGTAACATGATCACGTAGCATGTAATTTCTGGCAGCACACGCTCACCCATATTCAAAATAGAATATCGAATTTACTGAATACAAAATGTAAGTGCCGTTCTACAAACCAGTAAGATATTAACAAACATCTGCGAGGAGGAACAATGAAAGCCACACATTTTATTGCAGTACAGATCACGATTGTTCTTGTGCTCATCGGCGCGTTCTTCGGCCACTCTAACGATGCCGCTGCGAAACCGGCGAAAACAGGCGTTCAAAAAGTTTCGGATTCTAGTAAAATTGAAGGGGCTTGGAAAATGACTGCCTACAAATATCGAGATGCGGCAGAATTCACGAATTTAGCGAAGGAGGAACAAACTCGATTTAAATTCATTACCGGCGGTAAATTCATATGGGTCGTTTATGACCCGAAAACGATGGATATCGAAGCCTCGGCAGGCGGAAAGTATGTGTTGAATGGAAGCAAGTATACAGAAACGCCTGAGTATGGATATGGGCCTGACTCAAAAGCTATGAGAAATAAGGAACAGAGTTTTACTGTTCATCTGGATGGTGAAAAATTAAGGCAGACTGGTATTCTGCATTTCGGAGGCGAAAAACCTGAAGAAATGAAGCTGGAAGAGGTGTGGGTACGTGTTAAGGAATAAGATTTGTTTATTTAAGCTATGAATATTCAATGGGCGGCAGATATGCTGCTGTACCAAAGCAATGCTGTCTGCTGCCCGCCTTAAAACTAAAAGATAGTGGAATTACCTAAAGCTCCATCGCTTGCTGCGTATTTTCGAGTACACCCCCAAGCGATGGCTTCTGTATATATTCCGAAAATCTGCCATCGAAAGCTGTTTCCAGACGTTTTGCAAATTTGTACATTTTCTCCAGATAGTATTTGATATTTTCATCATTTGCATACTCTTCGACGCGCGCAATGCTGCCATCCAGCCGTTCATATACCTGCAGAGTTTCGCCCACCGCAACTCCTTCTGCTGCCCTGGCATTCCGCTGCTTCAATTCGCTGCGGAACGTTTTTTCTGTCACTCTTTCCCGCCTTGCGAGATCTTCTATAGGGATGCGGCGTTCCAGAATATCGTAGATAATCTTACTGTAGAGTTTACCCACCCCCTCAAAATCATGATTCAGCAGCATGTTTACTGCTTCGGTCAAAAATCTTCGCCCGATTCTTTCGTCCGCACGAGATCGCAAAGATGCTCCGCGAAATATTCGTCTGCCATTGTATTCCTGTAAAACATAGTTCTTGGTCTTTAAAGAAAGCATTTTCTCATAGCGGCCATCGAATGCGAGCCGGATACCATCCTGCAGAAATTTACCGATTTCAGCTACATATTTTCGTTCCTCTGGCTCGCCTGAAACATGCTCTGGAGGGACGAAATACACTCCATCGGTATCAATTTCAATTACTTCGCTCCCAGATTCTTCCAGATCCGAGGCCACACGCTGCACCAACTCCCGTCCCAATTCCGTCACTCGCCCTGCAGCTTTCTGATCATTCCACGGAAAGGGGCCGCCTAAATAGCCATAAAAGGAGTTTATAAATACTTTGAAGGTGTTTTGAATTCCGTCCCAATAGGATGAATCGATGGCCAGTTTCTTGGCTTCAAGCCGGCGTTCAGTCAACGTGCGCAGCATAGGCAGGAATATTCCTAACGAATCCGAAGCCGGCGCTATTTTATGTGCCAGCATGATGCTGGGATACAGGCTTTCCACATCAGCTTTCACTACCCGCTCCAGCACACCGCTGCGCAGCAAAGCGGTATAGCCTCCAAGATACGCCTGCGCAGACTGTTTCATGGGAACAGCTCTTCCCGCAGCAAGATAAGCTCGAACAAAAAGGGAGTTGATTTTCTCTCCCGTTCCAGTTATGACGCAGTTATCGTAGTTATCCGGAACCATCTGGGTTTGATAAAATTCCACAGGGGTAATCAGATCAGCCAGACTTCTCGTTTCTTCTGCATCCTGGCGGGCATAAGTACGCACCAATTCCGGGTTTTCCTGATAGACATGTGCAATTTCAGCTCCGGGAATTTCAACACGATCGCTCCCTGCAAAGCCGTATGTACGAGCGCACTCTTTCAGGCCAAAACTAATCAGCTCTCCTTTTGCCCAGTCGAATCTCTGAACTACCTGATACGTATCCAGGAGATGGCGGCCATAGATATGGCAAGGTAAAAATGGACGGTTTCTTCCACCCACTGCAAAGTTGCGTTCGGGAGCAACTTTTGGTTCGGATCCATCTCTGCCAAGAGCCAGCGGCGTATTACAAAATTTCGCCCGGCTTATAAGATATGGCATATCAAATCCGAAAACATTGTGTCCTTCGAGCACGTCGGGATTATGGTCTTGAACCAGCTTGCAGAAGGATTCGATTATATTTTTTTCATCCCCTTCCAATATCTCCAGCAGCCCTCTGTTATCAGAGACAACTATCAGGAGAATACGATTTTCTGGTGGATCAGGAGCTAATCCGTTTGTCTCCAGATCGAACTGCATCCGTACGACATCCTCAAATACCATGTCTTTAAAAAGCGTTTTACCGGTTCGGACAAGTGCAGATTTAGTCAGATTTGCATACGAGAACATGGGCAAATTTTCATTCCGAACCCGTGACCTCGCACTTTGCCAGTTGCTGACATTTTCGAACTCTGCCAGCAGGGGAAATCCTTCTCCCTCCAGCTCTGTGTAAGCGGCGCCGCTAAGAGAAAAATCAGGCAGCTGCGTCAGTAGTAACCAGGGCTTAAATCCAAAATGATCAATTTCAAGCTTATCTGACCGGCGTTTGTATACGATCATTCCGCTTTCACCATCCGGTTCGACACAAACTATGTGTGTTTCAGGATCGTTTCCGAATAGCGCCGCATCACTATTTATATTAGTTAGTGGTTCATTCATAAATACACCTGTCAGTCTCATTATGTATATTGCTATTATACCAAATTCAACCCTTTGTCGGCAAAAATATCCTTTTAAGATAGATTAGAAAGTGAGTCAATCCAATACCACGGATCGCACTTTACATGTTCAAACTGCAGATTTGCAGGACATTTGGTAAGGTTTCGTGAAACAGTCAGCACTCTTCGCCGTTCGACCATAACGATTTTGTTTTCAATTTATTTCAATTCGACGATGGATGCACATGTCTGGTAAGAAAAAAGATGTATTCACTGCTTTAAGTTTTCTGCTGCCAAATCTTATCGGATTCCTGGCTTTTACGCTATTGCCGGTGATTCTCTCCTTTTGCATGGCATTTACAAATTGGTCTCTCAAGCCCGCTATTGCCTCTCATTATTTAGGACTGCAAAATTTTATTGATATTCTTGGGGCACGTTCTATCCAGCATGGTCAGCCGATCTATCTCGCTTTGTACTGCTTCTGCATTCTCGCATTACTTACTGGCACGATGAGTGCTTTATGGGCTCAAATGGCTGACTGGAAAGGAACTCGAGCAGGAGCGTTTGTTATTGCGCTGACTGGATTAGCGCTGATCTGGCACGGTATTCATACCGCTTCTCAAGGATTATTACTGAGTGGATTACTGGCAGCGGCTGTTGGCACGGCTGCATCATTTCAGGATAAGCCATGGAGGTTTGGGACGGGCACGATCCCTTCCCTGTTGATACTATTTGGCGCTATGGGTACGACTCTGACTCAGCAGTCAGTGAATAGTGCTTATGAGCTGCGTGATCCCTATTTCTACCAGTATCTCTACAACACTGTTTTTCTAATGATAGGCATTCCGTTCGGTATTGCAGGTTCTCTCGCGCTGGCAATTCTCCTGCACGAGCAGCTCCCCACCGGGCCGCCTCGTATGCGAATAATACTGGGCTCGCTGAACCTTATTCTAGCGCTTCTTCTGGGCAGCGCTGCCTGGATTTTTATCAATCCCAATCTGGGGCTGATTACCGCACTGTTCTTCCTCGTGTCTGCCGCTGGGTTTGCTTTTAATGTCGTCGCATTCAGAACCTTATTCTACCTGCCTACTTTCACCGCTGGGGTTGCCTTGATGATACTGTGGCATGAGCTTTATAACCCTAAAACTGGCCCGATCAACACAGGCCTGGCAGCGCTGTTTCATCTCCTGGGCGTGCATGCACATCCGCCGGAATGGCTTGCCAGCGTAACGTGGGCAAAACCAGCATTGATTGTAATGGGTATTTGGACGGGTATCGGTGGTATGAACATGCTTCTCTATCTGGCGGGCCTTTCGAATATGCCGAAAGAGCTTCTGGAAGCCGCCGAGATGGATGGAGCCGGAGAATGGAGTAAGTTTCGCCATATTGTATGGCCACAGCTCGCTCCCACAACCTTCTTCATCACCATTATGGGAATTATAGGCGGCCTTCAGGGAGGGTTTGAGCAGGCGCGGGTGATGACAAACGGCGGGCCAGCAGGATCGACTACCACACTCAGTTATTACATCTATACCAAAGCATTTCAAGACCTCGATATGGGATATGCAGCGGCAATCTCTTGGACTCTATTTGCCATTGTGTTCGCTGCGACTGCGCTTAACTGGAAATTTGGGAAAGGGCTGGAAAGCGACTGATGAAAAAACGATCCGGCACAAGCTATCTTTGGAGACTATTTTTACTGAGTGTGGTGGGCCTCACTATATCGCTGCCTTTCGTTTGGATGGTCAGCGCCTCGTTCAAACCACACAACGAAGTAGAGCACCCACAGATTGTTCCTGAACATCCGAGATTAAGCAACTATCCCATCATTCTGAATATATCTCCTGATCCTGTAACTCACAAAAAACTCGATCTGAAATTTGGCCGTTGGTACTTCAACAGCCTTTTGATTGCCTTCTCAACTACTTTTCTCCAGGTACTTACCAGCGCCATGGCGGCTTTCGCATTCGCCAGGCTGAAGTGGAAGGGACGCGATACCGTTTTTCTTTGCTATCTGGCAACCATGATGATTCCCGGTGTCGTGCTGATGATACCGAATTTCCAGATACTCGTATGGCTCCATTTTTTGAATACATATCACGGCCTGATCATTTCCTCTGCATTTAGTGCTTTTGGAACCTTTTTACTTCGGCAGTTCATGCTCTCCGTTTCCCCTGCTCTGGATGAAGCAGCTACTATTGATGGAGCAAATCCATGGCAGATATTCTGGGAAGTGGTCATGCCCCTGACTCGGCCCGGCCTTATTGCGCTCACCATTCTCACTTTTTTAGGTTCTTATCAGTCATTCTTCTGGCCGCTGATTCTGCTGAATGACGATCAGCTTTTTCCGATGCCGGTTGGAATGCTGGCTCTGAACAGCAGTTATGGCAAGCAGACGGAACTGATCATGGCTGCTACGGTTCTCAATATAGTCCCCTTGATTATCCTATTTGTAGTATTTCAAAAATTTATGGTGAACGGTCTTCAGCTCGGCGGTGTAAAGGGTTAAAGTATGAAACAAGCATTTCTAATTGCCGGCCTGATCTCCCTGATTATGTACATTGCAGCACAAACCTCTTTGATTAAGCCGAAAGAGGACAGCACGATTCATATCACGTGGGGTACGGACCCAAATCCAGCCAGGACGGCACAGACAACTCTATTCAACAAAACATATCCCGGAATTGCTCTCACCGTTGACCCTCAGGATGGCGACATCACCAAGCTGCTTGTGCGTTGTGTGACCGATTCTGGACCTGACATTATCGATCTGCAGCAGAATACCATGAATTCTCTGGTAGGCGCGGGAATATTGCTGGATTTAACACCATATGCAAAACAGATGGGATTTGATTCATCTCAAACTTACTCTGCCATCAAGGATAGCCTGGAAATAGAAGGGAAACAGTACCGGTTTCCCTGCAATGTTACCGTGGATGCGGTGATATATAATAAAAAAATATTTGATGATCATGGCGTTTCTTATCCACCGCCCGACTGGAATTACGATGATTTTGTGCGAATATCCAAAGAATTAATCGAAAAACCATCTAAAAGTGGCGAGAAACATCTGGCAGTTGCCAACTGGAGCAATGTAGCGTTTTTCAAAGATCTGATGGCAGGCACCGGAAGCAATATCTTTTCCAGCGATGGACTGCATTGCATTTTGAATTCACGGGAAGCGATTCAAGCACTGCAGCAATACTACGATCTTATCTATAAATATCATGTTATATCCACACCAGCAGACAGCTCTGCAATCTCATCACAGGGCGGCTGGGGCAGCGGCGCGCTCAACTGGTTCAATGAGGGCAAAGCGGCGATGATATTCGTAGGCCGCTGGTATATTGTTCAGGTGCCTAACTATCCAAATCTGAAGGGGGCGCTAGGGTCCATAGTTGTTCCGAGGCTTAAAGACCATCCTTCGTCTAGCATAGCAGTGAGCCGGGCCGCGGGGATAAATGCGAAAAGCAAACACCGGGATGCTGCTTTAAAATTCCTGCAGTTTTTAGCTAGTCCGGAATACAGCCGAATGATCGTAGAGGATGGAGATTCCCTTCCGCCGAATCCAGAGGTTGCTGTGTCCGGAAACGCGCTCGCGAATGAGTCAGTTCCAGATCCCGCATTCCATGATTCATTCCTGAAAGCAGTAAAAAATGCTCGCGTATTGAATTCCAGTCCCTATATAGATGACATCACCGTTTCTCGATGGATGCAGGAGTTTGTAGATAAAACTGACAACCAGATTTTAACTCCTGCTCAGGCGCTGCAAACGCTGACCGTTCAGTTAGATAAACAGATTCGTATTAATCTGGAACGACAGCCAAATCTTCAAAAGCGGTATGAAGAAAGTACAGGCAAGCACTACTCACCCAACTGGAAATAGTGCGATGCCACCCATTTCATTCTTAAAATACTTTGCTGCCCGGCATGAAAAAAGCCACTATCTGTGACTCTCATAGATAATGGCTTTCTTAAATTGTTAAAGAAACTATATTTCAACGCTTCCGAATGGCTTCAATCGGCCTGCGAGGACTGAGATAAAGCGGGTGGATGAAAGGTAGTATAAAAATAAAGTATTAGTTCATCCTCCCACAGTAGTTATTCCTGATTTCCTGCGGGTGAAGACACTGGAAGAGATACGGGGATTTTGAAAATACTTTCAGGTAGGAATAGTGTGTATGGTTATCGAACTAGGGTAATCTGTAGGTTATGCATTCACCTAAACTGGCGGGGAGGCTTAGATGAAACAACGATTCATTCAAACCATGTTAAATCATATTTTAATAGTGCCATTGGCGGCCGGGCTTTTCAGCAGTGGATGTACTGCCTCTTCCGCTCAGGCAAGCCTTGATTCCATAGTGCTGGTTGTAAATGGAGATTCGGTACCAGCATCCGAATTCTACAGCCGGCTGCAGCGCGTAGGCGCTCAGGATTTTCTAGTTTCCACCAACCCGGTGCAAATGCGTCCTGATCTCGCCGGACAGATTGTGATGAATAATCTAATCAACGAGCATCTGCTGCTGCAGTGGGCGGCAAAAACTACAAATCTTCCTTCCGACGCAGACATTAATACCGATGTCGCCACCCTCAAAAAGCAGCCCAATATCATGCAGGCGATCACCAGTGGTATTATTACCGAGAACGATCTGCGCTCCGAAGTACGTGTGGACAGAGCTCGCTTTAATGTTGCAACCAACAGCGCTACATTAGGCCCTGCAGATGCCGAAACTTACTACAAATCACACCTCGCCAGCTACACTACTCCCGAACGCTGGGGACTCGCGATTCTTAGAACCAGCAAGGCAGACGATCTGCCTAAAATCCAGGCAGCATTTACTGCAGGCAAGACTTTTGCCGAGGTGGTTGCCACCTATTCTGAAGACACCCGTACGAAAGCAAACGGCGGCCAATTGGGCCTAATCAATGCTAAAAACAATGGCCTTCCACCCGCAATTGAAACCACGGTTCAAACGATGAAGATCGGCGAAGTAAGCACTCCTATCAAGCTCGAGGTAGATGCGGGACCGGGAAAACCTAAGGCAAATCTCTGGTTTTTTGTAAAGCTCATCAGTAAAGAAGCCGAAATTGTGCACCCCTATTCGGAAGTTAAAACTCAGGTAGAACGTGTTGCACTATTGGAAAGAGCCGGCGGTTATCAGGTTGCTGATAAAAAAATTGCTGATTTCAGAAAACAGTCCGTCATTAAGATTAACATCCCCGGCTATCAGAACCTTATTGGCGAACCCAAAAAACCATGACGTTGTTAATATCCCATATTTACAAATCACTTAAATAGGAGCTTGTATGAGTGAGAATCTTTCGCAGCTAAAAACTCGTATTGCACTGATAAGCCGGCTTGGCCAGACTTCGGCACTTTTGGATTGGGATCAGCAGACTTATATGCCCAAAGGGGGCGCTGAGTCACGTTCAGAACATTCCGCTGCCATGAGGCAGATCACACACGAAATGTTCACCTCGCAAGAGACCGGTTCCCTTTTGTCCAAATCTGAGGAAGATCTTAAGGGGATGGATGGTGATAGTGACGACGTGCGTATGCTCGCTGTGCTTCGTCACGATTTCGACAGAGAAACAAAACTTCCAGCAGAGCTTGTTTCCGAGATTGCGCGCCACACTTCTCTTTCTCAGGAGATATGGATCAATGCCAGAAAATCGAATGATTTTGCTGCATTTGCACCTGCGCTCGACAAAATGATTGATCTATCTCTTCAGCAGGCAGAGTGTCTTGGGTATAAAGAGCATGTGTACGATGCACTGCTGGATGCATATGAGACAGGCGCGAAACAGAGTGATGTGGCGGCAATGTTTACCGACATGAAACCACATTTGGTAGAGCTCACGAGAGCTATTGCCAATAGTAAAAATCCCGTGGACGACAGCCCGATTCGAGGAGATTTTGCGGTAGAAAAGCAGAAAGCATTAACGCTGCAAATTGTTTCGGCCATTGGTTACGATACGGATCGGGGGAGGCAGGACGAAGCTGCACATCCATTCTGTACCAATTTCTCCAGAGATGATGTGCGAATCACCACGCGATATAATACCGAATTCCTTAATCAGGCCGTGTATGCCTCGATGCACGAAGCCGGCCATGCAATGTATGAGCAGGGATCGCCAATTTCTTATGAAGCGACCTCACTCGCGGGTGGAGTATCGCTTGGAGTGCACGAGAGCCAATCCCGCTTATGGGAAAACCAGGTAGGTCGAAGCCGTTCCTTTTCCAAATTTCTACTGCCTATGCTCAAGTCGACCTTCCCTGAAGCCATGTCTACAGTAGATGCAGAGGGCTACTATCGCGCAGTGAACATGGTATCACCCTCTCTAATTCGTGTGGAAGCAGACGAGGTCACGTATAATCTGCATATTTTGCTTAGATTTGAACTGGAATGCGACCTGCTTACCCGCAAACTTGCTGTCAAAGACCTTCCTGATGCATGGAATGCAAAAATGCAGGAATATTTGGGAATTTGCCCTTCTAATGATTCGGAAGGGGTGCTGCAGGACATTCACTGGTCCTGCGGACTGATAGCTTATTTCCCAACTTATTCAATAGGAAATCTTCTATCTGCTCAACTTTGGAACTCTGCTTCGAAAGCGGTTCCGGACATAGATAGCAAGATTGAACAGGGCGAGTTTGCTCCTCTGCTGAACTGGCTGCGAGAAAATGTGCATCAGTACGGCAGGAAATATCTCCCTGGTGAACTTATACAGAAGGCAACTGGCGAACCGCTCACATCCAAATATTACGTTGAATACCTGAATAAAAAATACACCGACATATACAGTTTGTAGGGTTGGCAGGAAATTGTTTCTAGGCACGGACGCACTCGTCTGGTAGGCCTGCGATCAACCGTTCTGCGGACGGTTAATACCCGGGCTGAATCTCGGGTCTGGATTTGCGAAGCCCATTTAGCACGCTGTGTTAAAACGCATGTCTGGATTTGCGAAGCCCATCTTCGACTGATTAGGCTCCGTGTACAGGCTGATTTTCGATAAAATATTCTATTCTGTTCCATTCTTAGAACCATGAAAATCACTTAGGCATCGACAACAACGACACTTTTGCTCTCTGCAAATCATCATGATGGTAGATAGAAATACATAAATCAGCCCATGCAGGGAGCTTAGACCGAAGAGGGTCTCCGCAAACGCAGACTGGTACTTTAGTGCCGTGTCACAACTAAACGGACTTCACGATTCCAGATCGATAATTCGCACCGCAATCTGTGAATTATGGCAGCGCATCATTCAGGCAGAATATTTTTATGGCAAGTGATCTACAAGATATAAGAGAAAATATACGCGCTAGAAGCGATATTATCGTTGTTATCAGCCAGTACATGCGCCTCACTCGAAGGGGTAAGGAATGGATTGGGCTATGTCCCTTTCATGATGACAAGCGGCCATCCTTCCGAGTATCGCCAGACAAGCAGATGTATAAATGCTGGGCCTGCGGCGAGGGTGGCGATGTATTTAAATTTATCGAGAAAAAAGAAAATCTTGAGTTTATCGATAGTTTAGAATTTTTGGCGAGACGCGCTGGAATTCAGTTTGAACGTAAGGGAATCAGTAAAGAGCAGGCTTCTGAGAGGGAGCGCATGTTCGAAATGAATCAGCTTGCGGCGAGATTTTATCAGGAACGGCTCAGTAAATCTTCCGATGCGAAAGATTATCTCGCCAATCGTGGCATTTTAAAAGAGACTCAAATCCAGTTTGACCTCGGTTACGCCCCCCCAGATCGTGGTGCACTTACCTCCCACCTCCAGCATATGCATGCCGATCTTGAACTGGCTGCCAGGCTGGGGCTTGTCCGATCCAGGCAGCCCGCCGGTTCCGGAATATACGATACCTTCTGCAATCGTCTCATGTTTCCAATTCATGATATCAATGGACGTATCGTTGGCTTTGGGGGGCGTGCTATGGGAGACGAGCCTGCCAAATATATAAATTCCGATCAGTCCCTGGTTTTCGATAAATCGCGCACACTCTACGGACTCTGTTTTGCCCGCAAAAAACTCAATTCAGATACACCAGCCGTTTTTGTAGAAGGCTACATCGACGTTATCACCACGCATCAGGCAGGATTTCAGCAGTGTGTTGCAACCCTGGGCACCTCTCTTACTGAAGATCACGCACGAATTCTGGCGCGATACAATCCCAATGTCACCATCTGTTACGACGCCGATACGGCAGGAATCAAAGCAACACTGCGTGGGGCTGAAGTGTGGGAATCGCTGGAAATTTTTGATTCCAAGGTTTTAATTGCACGCCTGCCATCTGGCGAAGACCCTGATTCCATGCTGCTCAAAGGGGATACTGCTGGATTTCAGCGTGCGCTCGACCAAGCTATCTCTCGCGTTGAGTTCGAGATGGAGCTCATTCAACAAAAACATAATCTGAATACGGAAACCGGTAAAGAAGCCGCGCTTCATGAGCTTCTTCCAGTACTGGCAAAAATCAAATCGCTGGTAGACCGCGATAAATACGCGATTCGAATTGCAAGGCTTCATCCAGCTTCCGCCTACGATCTCAGCCGGGCTATCAGCGAAATTCTATCAGATGCTGCGCAGATTGCACTCAAAACTGTGCCAAACTCTCCTAGAAATCAAGGATACCCACTTACTGAAAAAACTAATCGATCTCCACTAAATATGCCGCAGGCAGGATTAGGATACGAGCCTTCGACAAAGGATAGCTGGGGCCGCTGGCCGAACACAAGGCAGGTTGTCCGAAAAGGCGGCCCAGATCAAAACACATCCGGCCAATCCTCTCCAGACAGTCCAATCGGAATGCCCTCAGCTCCGATTCGATCCGTGAGGCTCACGGGAGTGGAGAAAGCAGAAAGAGAACTTCTTCGAGCAATCATCTCCTCAGAGTGGCGCCTGTTTATTCTCAGTCGATTAAAGCAGGAAGATTTGATAACGGATGCAGGCAGAGATTTTTATGCGTTGATCTCAAAAACTGCCGCAGAACCGGATGGAAGCATTGATATATCAAAATTGATTCGACAGATTGAAAATAATGAAAATGAACCTCTGGACGATCCTTATGCGGAAGAGGTGAAAAATCCAGAAGAGGCCGTCTTAACTGGTTCAGGACAGAATGAAGAAGCAGAGGAAAAAAATCACTCAAAATTATCTTATTTTATTCATGACCTGTTGGAGGATTCACAGTTTCTCTTGTCGAATGAGATGCTAACAGAAGCTAGTTTGAACTCATGTATTATCAAACTACAGAAGCATTGGAAAGACCAAGCGATGCGCGAGCTGAAGCTGGTTCTCCAACAAGAACCGGAGATGCCTCAGGAACAGCGGCGCGCATTCATTGAACAGCTTCACGTCAAAATGAGGGAATCCTATGGAACCCCTCGATCGTGAAAAACGAATAGCGGCTGCTGGTCGGAGCGAAGTGCGAAGGGAGAGTTAGATTAGTGGTAGATACCAATGTTGCCGCCCAATCGGCCAATGGGACAACCGAACTCCGACGCTTGCTCGATCATGGAAAAGATCGGGGATTTCTCACTTTTGAGGAGATCAATGACGGCCTCTCTCATGACGATCTGGATGTAGACCAGATGGATGAAGTGATGGAGCTATTCGCGCAGGAAGGCATCGAGGTAATTCACAAAATTACCTCTGAAAAAGAGTATGGCCCTAGGCTTGGCTTTCATGAACTGCCGGTAGCGGCCGTCGTAAAAGAAGAGATTCTGGCGGATGATGAGATCGTCGCTCTGGAAGCCCTCCCAATAGATGATTCTGTACGAATGTGGCTTCGAGAGATCGGCAAGACCAGGCTTCTTTCGCTCGATGAAGAGATAATTTTAGCACAACGCATTGAAAACGAACTAATTGATCCCTGTGCAGCAAAACGAGCCAAAGATACGCTCACACAGTCGAACCTGAGGCTGGTCGTTTCTATTGCTAAACGATATAGCGGTCGTGGTATGTCCTTCCCGGACCTTATTCAGGAAGGCAATATCGGGCTCATGCGCGCCGTCGAGAAGTTCGACTATCGCAAGGGCTATAAATTCTCAACATATGCTACCTGGTGGATCCGACAAGCTATTACCCGCGCTATCGCAGATCAGGGACGCACCATTCGAATCCCCGTTCATATGGTTGAAACTATCAACCGCCTCATCAAGACTTCTTCACAGCTGCTTCAGGAAAACGGACGAGAACCCACTTTAGATGAACTAGCAAAAGCGCTCGATATGCCCATAGAGCGTGTTTCAGAAATTCTTCGCATTGCACCGGAACCTCTCTCTCTGGAAACACCGATCGGAGAGGAAGAAGACAGCCACCTTGCTGATTTTGTAGAAGACCATGACGCGATGTCACCCGCCGAGGCTGCCTCTCATTTAATACTCAGAGAAAAAATTGAAGATATTCTGAACCATCTCACACTCCGAGAACGAGAAGTGCTCATGATGCGATTCGGATTAGAAGATGGATGTCAGAAAACTCTGGAAGAAGTGGGAAAATATTTTCGGGTTACACGGGAGCGTATACGCCAGATTGAGGCAAAGGCACTTAAAAAACTCCGCAATCCACGCTGCAGCCGCCACCTTAAAGCCTGTTTGGACTGGCCGGAACAGCCGCTTACTTTTCTTAATCCAGATCATGAGCTATCGGATAACGGTGATATGCCGATTGTAATTCTCTCTCAGGAACCGCTTAACCCGGCGCTGATGCAGGAACCCCCTATCGCAGTTATCAGAGCCACTGCATAGTAAATGCAAAATATCCGCAGGAGCCCGAGCTCCTGCGGATATTTTTTTTATTTTATCTGCAGCCTGCTTGAAATTAAAAGTCATCTCCAAGGTGGTTGAAGAAAGATTTAATCGTTCTTCAAACACTGTGTAGATGACTTTTAATCTATTTCACCCTACTGGTCATCCTTCAGCAATTTCGCTTCTTCTGCTTCATCATCACGCCTGATTGATGGCAGCTTGCGCGCTTCCATGTAGTCCGGGTCGTTGGGATCTTTAACTCTTTCCGGATCGAAAATTCTGCTGTCTACCGGCACATATTTATAGGGTGTAAAATCTGGCGTTGTGGTGAAACAGTCAGAAAAGTCATTCGCCAGGCCATCGAACATATTGAGCGCCGGCAGCCCTAGTATCTCATAGAGAGTGCGGTGCATACTCACGATGGTAGTATGCCTGTGTGAAACGTTGTGGTGTTTTACCCAGGGGCTGATACACAACAGTACGCTTCTCTGCGCATCCACATGATCGGGCTCCCCGCCCGAATCGTCTTGAGTCACGAAGATCGCCATATTTTTCCATTGAGGAGTGTGCGATAGAAAGTCAACGATGCGCCCGAGCGCGAGATCGTTATCTGCCATCCAGGAAGCATGATAGGGTATGCCTTTATCTGGTTTCGCCCCCGTACCGTGATCATTACAGATCGCGATATTGAGGAAACTCGGTACCGGGTTTTTACCCTTTAGAAACAGCTTCGTATAATCCTGCTGGAACCAGTAGGCTCTATACTGATCTGGTATATTCATATTGAAAATGGGGAAATCCCGGCAAGTATTATCATACACGACTTTAGACATCGGCATGTTAATCACTTCTCGTGCACCGGTCTTATGCTCGTCCTCATCTTCTCCTACTCCGGCGAACTCAAAACCTTCCCCATAATTGCGGAACTTTACTCCGTTTCGCGCGAGGTGTTCCCACATAGAGCCCGCTTCGGGGTAGTCTTCAGGAGCGATGGATCCGTTAGATCCAAACGATGCCCGCCTGCCCGGTGCGCTGCTATCCACTTTAAAATCCCAGCCCAGAGTATAAGTCATCTGGCAGAAGTTATCCGGCTGCACTCCTATCAGCCATCGATGCCCTACTCCAGAAGCTTCCGGCTCCATGTAAAAGTTATCACTCACTGTGAACTGCCGTGCTAATGCATTGTGGTTCGTCATAACGGCAGCGTTTTTAAGTGTTGGCTGGCCGGTGCCGCTAATGGTCTGATGAAGCCCCCATTTTAGCAGGCTCGGATCATCATTAGCTCCCGGAATATGATCGAATATGGTATCGTAAGTATGATTTTCTTTTGTGATGAATACTACATATTTAATCTGTTCAGATATTTTGCCCGGTACTGTTGGCACGACGGGAGAGGCCATAGCAGGCAGATCCGCGATCTTATTCGTCATTCCATTATACGCGAGAACATCCTGAGTAAACTGAGGTAGCTGGGATGCAGTTGGTACATCAAGCGCGATGAATGCGCCTCGCATATGCAGAAACTCGCTCTTGGGAATATTTTTGCCCGCATTCGGACCATTTCCGAATCCTCGAAAACAGATACTGGCAAGTTTCTTTCCATCCGAAGAGAGCGCAAGCCGGTAGGGATACCATGCGCTGGGTATCTGTCCAAGAACTTTGCCGGCCTTCGTATCTATCACTCCAATAGCATTAATTCCAGATTCGGCCACATACAGCCTGTTTCCATCCGCAGAAACAACCATGCCGGAAGGACCGAC
This sequence comes from Chthonomonadales bacterium, assembly GCA_038203935.1. Taxonomy (GTDB): domain Bacteria; phylum Armatimonadota; class Chthonomonadetes; order Chthonomonadales; family Chthonomonadaceae; genus JANXSG01. The sequence continues at coordinate 14,136 of JBBRDM010000022.1, read as the reverse complement.
ACCACGCAATTTGGCTGTCAGTGGTGAAGGAATAATTCTAATTTTCGAAACCACTGTATTCGTTTTGAGATCGATCTTTTCGATCATGTCGTTGTTGCCATCGGAAACATACAGGCTGTCGCCGTGTACTATGAGATAGTTCGGGGCGCTGCCTCCCACCGCTTTTTCCTGATCCGCTTTTGCACCCACAAGGATTCCAGTTTTAATCCGCGCCACTACCTTTGGATTTGCCGAATCAGTAACATCGATTCCCCAAACGGAAAATGATTCAGGCACATTGGGAAGTCCGAGACCGGGGATTTTTCGCCCCTCCATCTCAACACCCTCTTCCGCCTCTTTGCTTGGGAATCCGAATGGAGGGAATGTGAGGCCGCGTTTATCGATTTTTGAGGCGGATTTAGCATTGGAACCATTTAAAACGGGAGGATTGGTGGCGCTGCTCAAATCTGCGGCAGGCGGCGGAATAGCGCTGTATTCGAACATTCCAATGTTTGCGACGTAGACCTTGTTCCCAGCAACTGCAAGAGCGTAGGGATATCGGCCAACAGGAATGGATCCTACGAGCGACTTCGTTCCGATATCGATCAAAGCGACTCTAAAATTTGTGACATCCGCACAATACAGTGTCGATCCATCTTCACTGATCTTTACATCCATTGCGACGCTGTCTTCAAATTTCTTGCCGTTCAGAGTGGAGTTGAGCGAAACTTTATCTGTAACTTTCCCGGTAGCAACATCCAGATAATAGACATCGCCGCTTTCACCAGCGCTCCAGTAGAGAGTCTGTCCATCTTTAGAGAATGCCACTCCCCCGGTGTTATTTTTACGATTTGCATCTGCTTCCAGAGGAACTACTTTTGGATTATCGGTATCCCAATCTTTGATAAACTGACCCTGATTTTCGCTCGCAACAAAAAGAGTTTTACCATCCGGGCTGATTGTCATACCATGCGGCCATCTTGCTACGGGCAGATGCCGTCCAACCGGCTTGAGAAATCGCCCAGAGGAGATGATAGTAATTCCTTCAGGATTATGTGTCGCAAAGGTTGTAACTGAAGGAGCGTGAAGATATTTCTGAGTTTGAGCATGTGTCGTAGTGCCGCTGCAAAACACCGATGCCGCAGCTGCCAGCATCGGCAGTTGGCGGTACTTAAAAATTGAATGAACCATGGGGCGACTCTCCGTGAAAATAGCTATGAGGCTGAAGTAAATATCCGTTAGAAAGTTACTTTCTTTTAATATTGCCTTGATTCCTGCTGCATTACGAGTTGTGAATTGTGATATAATCGATACTAAATGCCATCTCGTTGGAGGAAGCATCTGCATGCAAATCTTGTGTCATCGTGGCTGGTGGAAAAACAGTCTGGAACAGAATACACTTACCGCATTCCAGCATGCATTTGAGCATGGCATGGGTGTGGAAACGGATGTTCGAGATTTCAACTGTGAAATTGTTATTTCGCACGACCTGCCAGTCGAAGGAGCCCTAAAATTTAGTGATTTTCTTTCCCTCTACAAAACGAAGGGCAATGGGGTTCCTCTCGCTCTGAATATAAAGTCGGATGGCCTCTATCCATTACTATACCAATGGATGCAGGATATCGACCCATCCTATTATTTCTTTTTTGACATGTCCATTCCAGACACGCTTTCCTATTATGATGCAGGCGAACCATTTTTTTCGCGCCAGAGTGAATACGAGCCAGTTCCAGCCTTTTACGATACCGCTCCCGGAGTCTGGTTGGACTGTTTTGATAGAGAGTGGTATTCCATCGAGACAATAAAGGGACACCTGGATGCAGGGAAACAGGTATGCCTTGTTTCTCCGGAACTCCATAGAAGACCTCATCAGAACTTATGGAAATTCATTCATGCACATGGGCTGCATCGTGAACCAGAGGTGCTGCTGTGTACGGATTTTCCGCAAGAGGCTAGAAATCTATTCAAAGTTTAGTGGATCACGACCCTATACTGGCAGGAATAGAGTACAGTTTGGTCGAAATTCTCAGATACAGATTCTAATGATTATTTAATCGGAGTATGTTACATGCCTCGCAGATATAAAACGCTCACCGCTCTTATTTCAGCATTTTTGTTTTCACTATCAGTCGGTTTGATTAGAGCCGATCAGGGGCTGCCGCGCGAAACACATGCGCCTGCTGCAAGACTGGATTACAATAGGGATGTGCGCCCTATTCTTGCAGCCAAATGTTTTCATTGCCACGGTGCAGATCCAAAAGCTATTCAGGCTGGATTGAGGCTGGACACACATGATGGCGCAGTCAGTAAACTTGCGAGCGGCCATAAAGCAATTGTGCCTGGAAAAATAGCTGCCAGCGAAGTAATTGCTAGAATATTTTCAAAGAATTCCGCATTGATTATGCCCCCGGTAAGCGCCAACAAAGCGCTTACTCCAGCAGAACAAATTACCATCAAACGATGGATAGCCGAAGGAGCCGAATACAAGCAGCACTGGGCTTTTATCAAACCAACACGCCCTATTCCACCTGCCGTTAAACTCGCCACCTGGCCCCGTAATCCAATTGATAAGTTTATTTTGGCGCGTATCGAGAATGCGCATCTGAAACCTTCTCCCCAAACGGATAAAGCAACACTCATTCGGCGCGTCTCACTTGATATTACGGGTATTCCGCCCACTATCAGTGAAGTAAATACCTTCCTTGCGGATAGATCTCCTTCTGCTTATGAAAAGGTTGTTGACAGGCTGCTGGCTTCGCCGAGATATGGTGAAAAGATGGCTCAATCCTGGATGGATGGAGCACGCTATGCCGACAGCAATGGGTATCAGGCAGATTACGAGCGATTCCAGTGGAGATGGCGAGACTGGGTGATCGATGCGTACAATCAGAATATGCCGTACGATGAGTTCACCATCGAACAGCTGGCGGGAGATATGCTCCCGAATGCTACGCTGTCACAGAAGATTGCGACGGGTTTCAATCGGAATCATCGCATCAACACCGAGGGCGGAGTTATTCCCGAGGAATGGCGGATCGAAACGGTTATCGATAGAGTGGAAACCACCTCCGCGGTCTGGCTGGGACTCACTATGGGCTGCGCCCGATGCCACGATCATAAGTACGACCCTATCAGCCAGAAGGAGTTTTATCAGTTCGGCAGCTACTTTAACAACGTCCCTGAGACTGGCAGCGGCGAGGAGCGGCCAGTCAATCATCCGCCGCTGATAAAAGCGCCCTACCCTGAGCAGTCCGTGCAGCTTGCGTCACTGGATACCAAACTCGGCGAGATGGATTCTTGGCTGAAAGAACGCATCAAATCGAATGAACCTGCCTCTTCAGAATGGAAACTGGAAGAAAGTGAAGTCGATAAAGCCGCTTTAATGAAAAACATTATTGCTCGGTACCAGCTCAGCTCGGTACCTGGCGTTTCTGCAGGAACAGCACCTATACCAGCTCTCAATGGAAAAGTAAAATTCGAAGGCGGCAGAAAAACCGGAGCTGCGGTATTTGACGGAACGGATTATCTCGACCTTGGCAATGTGGGAGATTTTGATACCCATGACAATTTCTCTTACGGAGCCTGGATAAACCCCGATATGAGCGGTGGTTCACCGCTCTCGAAGTTCGACGGGAATGATAAAGACCGTGGCTGGGATATGTATATGAGCGACAGCCATATCGCCATTCATCTGGTAAATACCTGGCCTGGTAACGCAATCAAAATCGTGTCCAAAGAGACCATTCCAAACAAACTATGGACACATGTTTTTATGACCTACGATGGAAGCGCCAAGCCGGACGGCATTAAATTATATCTCAATGGGAAATCAGTGCCATTCGATGTCGAGAATAACAATCTCACCGCCACCATTCGCACTATGGTAACCGCGAAGATCGGGACTCGCACGAATGCAGATAATTTCAAAGGCAAAGTAGAAGATGCAGCGATCTTCAAGCGCACTCTTAAACCAGAAGAAGTCGTTCAACTCGCTGATGCGGACCCCGCAAAACCACTGCTCGCAATCGCGCCAGAAAAGCGAACCCCGGAACAGAAAATAGAATTGGCGAAGCTCTGGTCTGATCGCAAGGATCCAGAGTATAAAATCCGATCCGCAGAACGGGAGAAAACTTCAGCTGCGAGAATGGATGCCGACTCTAAAATCACCACTGTTATGGTTATGGAAGAGATGCCCAAACCGCGCGAAGCGTTTATACTCGTCCGTGGTCAGTACGACAAGCATGGGGAATCGGTTACTACCGGACTTCCAGCCGTATTTCCGGGACTTCCTCCAGGCACTCCCAATAATCGTCTCGGATTAGCAAAATGGATTGCAAGCCCGGAAAATCCACTGACAGCAAGAGTAGCCGTCAATAGACTATGGGAAAAGTATTTTGGAGTTGGGATAGTACCGACGACGGAAGATTTTGGCACTCGTGCAGAGTATCCTTCCAATCCCGAACTGCTCGACTGGCTCGCGACCGAATTCGTCCGGCTGCACTGGGATCTCAAAGCAATTCAGAAGCAGATTGTGATGAGTGCTGCATATCGCCAGTCTTCGAAATTAACTCCCGAACTCAAACTGCACGATGCCGAAAATCATTTGCTCGCGCGCGGGCCGAGGTTCCGGCTTCCGGCTGAGGTTATTCGAGATCAAGCGCTGGCAATCAGCGGGCTGCTCGTTGAGAAAATCGGGGGGAAATCGGTTCGTCCCTACCAGCCCGAGGGTATCTGGAACGAAATCAATGTCTACGGGAACCTGATCAACTATCAGCACGATAAAGGCGATGATCTCTATCGCCGGAGTCTGTATACTATCTGGAAACGAACTCAGGGACCGCCGAGTATGTCTCTGTTCGATGTGCCTGGCCGTGACACATGCCGGGTACGCCGCTCCCGAACCAACACACCACTGCAGGCTCTCGCATTGATGAACGAAGTCACCTTTGTGGAAGCATCGCGCGTGTTTGCTCAAAAAATACTTACCGAAGGCGGTTCAACTCCGGAGCAGCGCATCAACTACGCGTTTGAGCGGGCGATGAGTCGGCGTCCCAACGGTCAAGAAGGCAAAATATTAGTTGAAGGCCAGAAACAGCTATCGGAACAGTATCGAGCAAATCCTGCGGCGGCAGTGAAACTAATAAGTATCGGCGATTCGCCGCGAGACCCAAAAATCGATGCATCCGAACTCGCCGCCTACACCATCACTGCCAGCATCATCCTAAATATGGATGAAACAATTTCAAAAGAGTAGGATATTACGATGGAAGATAATTTTAGAATTCAAGATACCATCAACCGGAGGACTTTTCTCGCGAGGTCTGCGTCTGGAATTGGACTGGCGGCGCTTGCAGAGCTTATGATGGGTTCGGAAGCCTCCGGATCAGCGGCTAAACAGGCAGATACGGGAGCGCTGCCCGGCCTGCCCCATTTTCAGCCGAAAGCGAAACGAGTAATCTATCTATTTCAATCTGGCGCACCCTCACAAATGGAGCTGTTCGATAACAAGCCCATGCTGGAGCAGTATAGAGGCCAGGATCTGCCTTCCTCAATTCGCAATGGACAGCGTCTTACCGGAATGACTTCGGGGCAGTCGAAATTCCCGGTCGCGCCGAGCGTTTTTAAGTTCAACAAACATGGAAAAAGCGGGATGGAATTGAGTGAATTGCTGCCGCATATCTCAACGCTCGCAGACGACATGTGCCTCATTCGCTCCATGAATACGGAAGCTATTAACCATGATCCGGCCATTACGTTTTTCCAGACAGGATCACAGCTTGCAGGGCGGCCAAGCATTGGATCGTGGCTGTCCTACGGCCTGGGTACTCAGAATAAAGACTTGCCGGCATTTATCGTACTGACTTCGAAAGGTACTGGCCGTCCGGATGACCAGCCTCTCTATGACCGCCTATGGGGATCTGGTTTCCTGCCTACTCAGCACCAGGGCGTCAAGTTCCGAAACGCTGGAGACCCGGTACTCTACCTTTCTGATCCGCCCGGCGTAGACAGAAGCATTCGGCGCGAAATGCTGAATGAACTGGATGCGCTCAACCATCTTAAACAGGTGCAGGTGGGCGACCCGGAAATTCAAACACGTATTGCGCAGTATGAATTGGCGTTCCGAATGCAGACCTCTGTTCCCGACTTAACGGATATTAAAAAAGAGCCGCAGAATATTCTCGATATGTATGGTCCGGATGTCAATAAGCCGGGATCGTTTGCCGCGAACTGTCTTCTCGCCCGCCGACTCTGTGAGAAAGGCGTACGGTTCGTCCAGCTCTTTCATATGGGCTGGGATCATCATGGCGGTCTGCCGACAGCCATCAAAAAACAGTGTAACGACACCGACCAGCCAACAACGGCGCTTATTAACGATCTGAAGCAGCGCGGACTGATGGACGACACAATTATAGTTTGGGGCGGGGAGTTTGGCCGAACGGTCTATTCGCAGGGAAACCTCTCGATGACAGACTATGGCCGCGACCATCACCCACGCTGCTTTTCGGTCTGGATGACTGGCGCCGGAATCAAAGGTGGAACCACCATCGGGGAGACAGACGACTACTGCTATAACATCACCAAAGATCCGGTCAGCGTACACGATCTGCACGCCACCCTTCTGCACCTGCTGGGAATCGAACACACACGTCTCACCTATCGCTATCAGGGCCGTGACTTCCGCCTGACGGATGTCTCCGGAGAACTCGTCAAACAGGCGTTAGCATAAATTCTAATTTCCTTTTGTACAGGGGTATTCGAATAGCAGATGCAATCTATCCTTCAAACATATTGGTTGCTTATACTAAAGTAAATGATTGAAACTACTTCGCCCATTTTCGGTCTTCCATGGAGACTGTGATGGGCTAAATACTATTTCTATGCCTGAGCCTGTTTATATGTCTGATCCAAAAAATACTACCGTTCTAAATCGATGTAATCAGTCTTAATGAATGTCCATAAATAACGAATAAATATTTTAAAAATAATTTCCAAAACTACTAGACAAACTTCTCGTTACGTGATAAAATTCAGTGGTTAACTATTCTACGCGGAAACGACACCGCAATTTCATGAAGAAGGAGAGCTGCTATGGAAGTTACCTCTTTTGCTCCCGGGCTATTTTGTTGGCTTGAGCTTCATACTTCTGACCGAGTAGGTGCAAAAGCATTTTACACCGGGCTATTTGGTTGGACAGGAATCGAAAATCCCATCGGGCCCGACGACATTTATGTAATGCTTCAATTGAATGGCAAAGGCGTTGGCGGGCTGTATGAGGATACGAAATCGGGTGCCCCGCCACATTGGAGCTGCTATATCAGTGTTGCCAGTGCAGACGAGGCAGTGGTCAAAGCGAAGTCACTGGGCGCGGCGGTTTTGATGGAGCCATTCGATGTTATGCAGCACGGAAGAATGGCTGCGCTGCAGGATCCTACGGGAGCTATATTCTGCGTCTGGGAATCTAAAGAACATCACGGCTCCGAAGTTGTCGATGTGCCAGGAGCCCACTGCTGGACAGAATTGATGACGACAGACAAAGCAAAAGCAGAGGCATTCTACACCCAACTCTTTGGCTGGACGTCCAATAGCAGCGACGCACGCTATACAGAATTCTCTCATAATGGCTCCACTTTTGCAGGAATGCTAGCTATCACTCCCGATATGGGGCCGTGCCCTCCGAACTGGGCGCCCTATTTCCAGGTTGTGGAATCGGATGCAAGCAGAGATAAAGCAGTGAGTCTTGGAGGACGGGCCTTAGTTCCTGAGATGGAAATTGAGAATGTGGGGCGGATGGCCGTAATTCAAGATCCGCAGGGAGCCGTATTCAATATCATACAGCTCAAATAGTAATTTACACATAACAATCAAGAGGCTGAAATTTCAGCCTCTTTTTTTCTTACAGGTTAATAACAACCGCGCGGTGAACAAGCAGTGGAGACTGTTATGAAGGATATCCAATGCAAATACTCTCTGCGCTGGCAGCATGCATGCTTATGGCGCTCACCTCACAATCCACAGCTTCTATGATATATGTTAGTCCCTCTGGCAGTGATGACAACCCTGGTACGCTGGTTCGTCCTCTCAAAAGCTTGAAAGCGGCGCAAAGCGCCGCGAGGATACAGACTGCTGATCATGATCAGCCTGTCAATGTACTTTTGCGTCAGGGAACCTACTATCTTGATAACACGCTGATTTTCAATGCGGACGATTCAGGAACAGGGGAGGCACCAGTAATTTACGCTGCATTTCCCGGTGAAGAGGCCGTCATCAGTGGAGGAAGCAAACCTAAACTCAACTGGAAGCCGTTTCATGATAACATTTGGAAAGCACAGGTGCCAGCGGAATTTACTACCGACCAGCTGTTTGTAAACGGCCAGAAGCAGATACTTGCCCGTTATCCAAATTATGACCCCAGGCAGCGAATCCTGAATGGATATTCGAAAGACAGCATCAGTAAAGAACGAGCTGCAAAATGGGCCGATCCGAGCGGCGGTTTTATTCATGCGATGCATGCTTATATGTGGGGCGATTTCCACTATCTTATCACCGGCAAAAACGCGGATGGCAGCCTGAAATATGAAGGAGGCTGGCAGAATAACCGCAAGCTGGGGATGCACGATGAGTACCGATTTGTTGAGAATATTTTTGAAGAACTGGATTCCCCGGGCGAATGGTTCCTTGATTCACACACTCATACTCTTTATTTCTACCCTACTGATAATATCGATCTTAAAAATGCGGATGTAGAATGCGTACGGCTAAAATCCCTGGTTGAGTTTCAGGGCAGCGAAGCCCATCCAGTCAAGAATCTGCATATGTGTGGCATCATATTCCGGCACGCTGCCCGCACTTTCATGGAAAACCGGGAGCCGCTGCTGCGAAGTGACTGGACTATCTATCGCGGAGGCGCAGTGATACTCACCGGCACTGACAGCTGCAGCCTGGAAGACTGCTTTCTGGACAGGCTCGGAGGAAATGCTGTTTTCGTAAACGGATACAACAGGCAGGCAAAGTTTCTAAGATGCCGCATCTTTGAAGCAGGAGCGAATGGCATTGCGTTTGTGGGCGACCCCAAAGCAGTAAGATCCCCTCTCTTCGAATACAACGAACGCCAGAGTCTTAATGACATTGATCGCGTCCCTGGCCCAAAAACTAGCGACTATCCCTCGAACTGCCTCGTAGAGAACTGCCTTATCCACCGCACTGGTCGTGTCGAGAAACAGACCGCGCCCATCCAGATAGCCATGTCTAAGAACATTACGATTCGCCACTGCTCCCTCTACGAAGTTCCTCGCGCCGGCATCAATATCGGTGATGGATGCTGGGGCGGCCATGTAATTGAGTTTTGTGATATATTCGACACCGTGCTGGAAACAGGGGACCATGGATCCTTCAACTCCTGGGGACGCGATCGATACTGGGGCTTGAAAGATGTCAGCCTGGATGCGATTGCACTAAAAGGACTTGCATCGCTGCCCACCCTCGATAATGTTCAGCCAACGATACTCCGCAATAATCGATGGCGGTGTGACCATGGATGGGATATCGATTTGGATGATGGTTCATCAAACTACCAGATCATCGACAACCTCTGTCTGAACGGCGGCATCAAGCTCCGGGAAGGTTTCTACAGAGTTTGCGAAAACAATATTATGGTGAATAACTCGTTTCATCCGCATGTCTGGTTCAAGGACAGTCAGGATATCTTCCGACACAATATTGTTTTCGGGCCTTACCAGCCAATACAAGTTCCCATTCCATGGGGTCAGGAGTTCGACTCCAATCTCTATCATCATCCTGGAATGCAGCAGCCCGGAACTGCCATAGAACTGCAGAATCAAAGCGGCCGAGATAAACAGTCGTTAAACGCAGATGCGCATTTTATAAATGCTCAGCGGGGAGATTATCGGGTAAAACCAAACTCCGTGGCACTTTCTTTAGGTTTCAAGAATTTCCCGATGGATAAGTTTGGTGTGCAGACAGCGGCATTAAAAGCAATAGCGCGAACTCCAATGCTGCCGGAAAGCGCTGCTGAGGACAGTTCCACCGCAAAATCTGGACGCAGGGCTGATCAGACGATCTGGCTTGGAGCAAAACTGAAAGATATTTCCGGTTTAGGAGAAGTTTCCGCAGCAGGTCTGCCTGGAGAAATCGGCGTTTTGGTCACACAGATTCACTCTGGTACCGCTGCAGATCAAGTGGGCTTTAAACTAGGGGACGTAATTCGGAAGATAGATGGGAAAGTAATCGATTCTGTAGCGGACCTGTTAAAAGTAACCCGTGCTTTATCCGGCTCAAGGATAGCGGTGCAGGTATGGCGCTCACAGAGGTTTATAACTTTAGAGGTCGTGAGAGATTAGGCCGCTGACTGATCAAAAATCCGGAGCAGATAATTTATGAGTGATATACCTGGCCCATCTGCCACACGTTCCATTCCATTAGCTGCAAAAGTGGTAATTGGTGCGGTTCTCGGCGCAGTGATGGGAGTGCTTTTTGGGCAGACACGCTTCCTCTTTGGACTGGGAAACAGCGATTTCGGACAGATTGGCCTGCTTGTCATCCGGGCGCTTAAAACGATTGCGGCGCCGCTCATCCTATGCGCAATTCTCGATTCACTGGCTAGAACCAATATTCCCTCCCATAGCGCTCGCAGACTCATAAGCATCTGCCTTCTAAATGTAACCGTTGCAATGGTGATAGGGCTCACGATCATGAACACCATTCATCCAGGAGTGCAGTGGCAGGGCAAATTGAGTACTCTCACATCGCAGATTAAACCGCCTGCGCCTCCGGCGGACACTTCTGCTAAAGCTATAAAACCTACCCTTGAACCGCTTAAAAATATCGATCTCTACATTCCAAAAAGTCTTTTAGAACCTTTTCTGGACAACTCAATCATTTCGATAGTACTGATTGGGCTGCTGGGTGGTGTGGCGCTCAGGCGCGTCAAGCTGAAGCAGGAGCAGAGCGGAGAAACGAGTGTTCTTGCGGTGGAACACTTTGTTGAAGGAGCGTATCATGTCTTGATTCAGATGCTCAGCATGGTTGTCCGCGCTGTCCCATTTGCTGTTTTTTGCGTGGTAGCTAAAGTCGTCGGTGAATTCGGCCTCAAAGTTTTCAGTATTTTATGGTTGTTCCTAGTAATAATGCTTCTTGGACTTGCGATTCATTCTCTCATCTACTATCCGTTCATGGCCTGGCTCGTGGGTAAGAAAAGGCCGCGAGAATATTTCGGGGCGGGCGGCGAGGCCATGATCACTGCATTCTCAATCAATAGCAGCCTTGCCACTATTCCAGTAACCCTAAACTGTTTACGAAAGATGGAGGTTTCCGAGACTTCCGCGCGGCTTGCAGTCTGCGTCGGCACTAATCTGAACCACGATGGAATTACACTCTACGAAGCGATGGCTGCGCTATTTCTGGCACAGGCTACCGGTTTTCATCTCAATATTGGGCAGCAAATTACAGTCATTCTCTCTTCCATTATGGCAGGATGGGGAGTTGCTGGGATACCGGAGGCCGGACTGGTGATGCTGCCGCTGGTGCTGGGTGCAGCGAAACTTCCGGAGGCAGCGATTGTGCAGTGGCTTCCTATTCTACTTGCGGTAGACTGGATCATCGCTCGCTGCCGGTCCAGCGTCAACGTGATGAATGAGATGATGGTGGCAACGGTACTTGATCGAGGTGAAATCCGGCAATAGCTGATTTTTAACTACTTTTACTGCTCGATACTGTATTCACGAATGAAGGCAATCACTATTTTATATTGAAACTTTATAGTTTCCAGCCTTCCCGGTAATGGTTATGCAGCAGTTTATTTGCGTCCGGCAGATTCGTAACACGGCCCGCTGCTGCGTCCCACTCAATCTTACTGCCGCTGCGAATAGCTACATTCCCCAGCAAAACCGCTTCGGTCATGGCTGCCGCGTAGCGAAAATTCGAGCCTGTAGGACTGCCAGTTTTGCACGCATTGATCCATTCCAGATAATGCCCTGGAGAACGCTTTAATGAAGGAGTCGGGAGGGCTGCATCGGCAAATTTTTTGAGAGGAAGCAGAATTGGATTGTCCCCATGATTGATAAGCAGCTTCCCTTTATCGCCTATGAACAGCGACCCGTTATCAATCTTCGGGACGACATCTGTCCCAAAAAGGGACTTGGCAGGCAGATTATCGCCATCATACCATGTTAATTGAACCGCTGGATGTTCTCCTCTCGCTGCAAAATTATATTTTATGACCGAAGAGATTGGAGGACTAATCTCTGTACCCCCAACACTGGCAGCCTCTACGCTCTCGACATGGGTGAGTTTTAATGCCCAAAATGCCGGGTCCATGAGATGGCAAGCCATATCTCCCAATGCCCCAGTGCCGAAATCGTACCAGCCTCGCCATACGAATGGAAGGTATGACTTGGTAAACGGGCGATCTGCGGCCGGACCAAGCCACTGTTGCCAGTCAAGTGTCGCGGGAACTGGCGCCGACCGAGGAACGCTCATCATTCCCTGCGGCCACCATTTGTTCGGGCGGTCCGTCCAAACATGCACCTCCGTCACATTTCCAATCATTCCAGACTGTATGATTTCAACCAGTTTAAAATAGCCCTCGAATGCATGTCCCTGAGTGCCCATCTGAGTTGCCAGCTTCGTATGCTGCGAGAGTTTTGCCAGATGCCGAGCTTCCAGAACCGAATGTGTGAGGGGTTTCTGACAATAGACATGCTTACCTAGATGCATCGCCGCCGTGGTTGCCACATAATGGTTGTGATCAGGAATACTCACCGTCACTGCCTCGATGTCCTTCTGCTCGAGCATCTTACGAAAATCAGTATATTTAGTCGCTTTCGGATGCGCATTGAAAGAAGCTGCGGCCCGGTCTGAATCCACATCGCACATTGCTACGACGTTCTCTGAACTTACGCTGCTCAGGTCACCAGCTCCCTGACCGCCCACTCCAATACAGGCAATATTCAATTTTTCATTGGGAGAGGTGGAAGGTTTGGGCTCGCCTTCAGCCCAGACTCCTCCAACCGCGCTTAACCCTGCAGCCAGGGATACTTCCTGCAGCATGGTGCGTCGGGATATTTTATTCATTTTATGCTCCGTAATCGTCTTATTTGTGTACGTTGTAAGCGACGGCTGGCGCAGCCTGCTGGGCTCCGCCAATGCTGCCGACTATAATTATATTTCCAATGCTGGCAGGGGCATCGCCGGCTGCGCTAAATGTCAGCTTTGTTTCTGACTGCGACTCTTTCATTGTAACGGCTGCAACGGTAATTTTCGTAGGAAGTCCTCTGACTTCTATCTTGATATCGCCTTTTTCACCGGTTTTCCGCCGTGTACGCACAGTTAATTCAGAATTTTTGCCTGGTGTAAAGGTAATGGTATTGGCCGAACATTCCAATGCGAAAGGTTCCGTGCGCGCAATGACCGCTAGCGGCAGTATAGCACACTGGCGATAGGGGCGCTTATAGCTGTCATCTTGAAACATAGCCGGATCGATCGAACGCGGCATATACTGCTCCCGGGCAAATAGCTCGCGCACTACCTTCCGCTTGTTGATAACTGCAGTCCCTACAATATGGATTGGCGACGCGCTTAATGAAACCCCTGCTTTTGCGCTAAAGGTGGTGTCGATACTATCCTGGCCGGGCCCAATTTTCCCCCCGCTGAAACTTAGTCCAATGGGAAGGTCCTTCGCAGAAAGATCGATATCCCCATTAAAACCATTTACTCTGTCTGCATGAATATTAAGTATGGTGGTTCCATCTGCAGAAGTAGTGATGCGCTCACTGTTAATTTTTATTTCGAAATCTGGATTGGCGTGTGTTATCTCTAATCGCCAAAAACAGCTCGGACCGGTTTTCTCTTCCACATTGCTGATTTCTAACATATAGTTGCCAGCAGCAGGAGCAGACCATTCCAGTCTGGAATCTTTTCCAACCGCGTCGTCATTGGCTGCAATCTCTTTACCAGAACTATCCAGTACTCTCAGTGCCCCATCAATTTGAGATCCGATCCGACGACCAAGAAAATTAAATATAAAAGCCTCTTTGGAATCGGCATGCAAGGTGAATTTTCGCTTCGAAATTTTATCAAAAATACCATCCAGGGCTACAGGAATACTCGGAACTGGCTCCGCCCGATTTGATTCGAATGATC
>JBBRDM010000021.1:0-42844 GCA_038203935.1 Chthonomonadales bacterium | reverse complement strand
ATCCTGGGCACGAACTCTTTCAGACAGGTCACGAAGGATCTTTGCAAAACCTTTAAGTGATCCGTCTTCGTTTTTGAGGGCGATGAGAATACCGTTCGCCCAAAATTTTGAACCACTTTTATGCAGATGCCATCTTTCCGATTCTGCCCTGCCAGTATCTCCTGCCTGCATCAAAAGCGAATCGGCAATACCAGGATCGCTTTCCTCTTCCGTAAAAATGAAGGCAAGATGGCGTCCTAAGATTTCTTCTTCTTCGTAGCCGAGCAGCCGCTTTGCTGCTGAATTCCAGCTTGCTACCCGCCCGGAAGTATCCAGAGTGAATATTGCGTAGTCCAATACATTGTCAGCGAATAGCTTCAGATGATCTTCATCGCTGAGCATCTGCTGGTTAGGGGTATTTGTTATGATTGTGGGCTCGAGTGACATCTAGGCTCCTCATTGCACCGTTTATCCGTTTAAGCTAAGATTCTCAATCTGCTTCCTTTGTTCCTGCATGCTTTTGGCTGACTGCTCGTATGCAGTCAGCCAAAAGTAAGAAAATCCACGCGAAATTCAATCGCTGTAACGATTATTATCTGGAGAGCGCAATCTTTTCAACAGATATAAGCCGGGCCGGGCCGATCAGGCCGGATGCATAGAGCAGATCCTCTTTGTTGAATACTCGCCAAGTGGTGAAGGCGATACGCGGATTTTTCGGTCGCGGTTTACCGTCGAGCAGCCACTGCGGCCAGGCTTTGATGACCTCGCCATTCCACTCCACTTCGGGAGGAAGCTGCTCATCGCCGATAATCCGATTTGGCCAGAGGTTAGTTACCCGGACATGCAGTGAGTTTGGGCCAGGATGCAGCCTATTCGTTACATCAAGGCGGAATGGCGGCTTCCACAACACGTCGTAATGAGCGCCATTGAGAGTAACTTCGGCGAAATTCTTCACCGTTCCCATATCCAGATAGACGGCCCGGTTTTTGGCGAAGAGATCGGAAGGGACATCAAAAGTGATATCGTAGTCTGCCGAGCCCGAGAAATATTTCACACCGGTATCTGGATGATCCGACCAGGAGATCAGTTTATCCAGTGTTATCTGCGCCGGCGCCCCCAGATTAGGCGGGAACGTAACGGTCCATTTGCCAGTGACAGGCACAGTCCTCGGGGTCGATGCTGTGATTTTAGCTGTAGACCCGTCCGCTCTGGCTGCCTCATAATCACCGCCAGTCAGGGCAAGCAGTTCTATTCCTTTTCCCGTGTTCGACAATTCGAAGTCCGGCCCAACGGTATCAGCGGCATCGCCGATAAGCACCAGCGATTCGTTCTCGCCGACCGTTTTTTCAAAATGCTTGCCATCGATTCGGTAGAATACGTGCAGCCGCTTCACGTGCAGTGAAATCGGATCACCAAAATTACTATTTGTTGCTTCAACAGAGGTGAGTCCGCTGTGGACGAGCGCAGCAAGTTTTTCTGTCACGTCCGAACCACCGGCTCCATCGGCAGCTTCATACATCGCCTTATCGATCTCAATTACGGGAACATGGACTGCAGCTCCATCCGAAAGATGCGTGAGCCGCACCAGTTGATTTGTCGCTGCGGGCTGTCGGAAAACTACGAACACCGATCCTGCAGATGCGAGCGGCACCGAGACGATAGTGCGTCCGCCCTCCTCGTGCCAGATCGGGGCGGCAGTTACCTTACCGGTCTGTGGGTCCCAAAATTCAGGCTGCTTCCCAGTAATGTGGAATGCAATGGTGAAGTCCTGCGTCTGATAGCGTTGGTTGGAGATAAAATAAAAATCTGTATCCTCTGTGGCTCGGTGTATCCAGAGCATCGATCCGGGATTCTTACTCGTCAGTTCGCAGTCCGCAGAGATACCAGCGGCTGGCAATATCTCTTTCGTCTTTCCGCCCCAGAGTACTCTTCCTTTGCCATAGGAATGCTCCCGAACGGAGGCTCCATCCACGCCTCCCCAGACTTCATCGGCAATACTCTTAACTTCCCTGTCACAGTCCGGGTAGCCATGGAGGCTTGGCGACTTCAGAGGCTTAGGCCCAAAAATAGTGGCTCCGGCTGAAACCAGTTCCTTGATTTTCCGGGCTGTCTCGGGAGTCATCCAGATGCTGTCCGGCAAAACCAACAGCCGATACTTCATTCCCGAGGGAAGAGTCAATCGGCCGTTTTCTACCGTCATTTTCTTAAGAGAGATAGAATCCAGGCCGTCATAGTCGACGTTTTCCGGCAAAACTGTTCCCTTGAGCATTGGAACATCGTTCGGGCCTTCGTCACCCGTGAAATAGGCAACATCCGCCACAAATTTTCCTGACTGCAACATCGACTGGCATCGGGCGATGTATTTCATCCAGGCGGCACCCTGATCCCACCAGGTGATCGTTCGCTCCAGGTTAGTTCCCCACGGGCCCATCGTCATGCCGGGTTTCAAGTCGAGCCACGGCTGATGCGCATATCTGTGGAAAATATAGCGATTGATTCCCAGAGTAAATATACGGTCACCCAGCGCCTTCAGTGCATAGGGATCCATAGTCCATCGGCCACGTGCGGTCTCCGCCGTAAACGACTCCGCTCCGATGATAGGGCGGCCGTAGATATGGCCGGCAGAAGCAGCGAGTTTGGTGGTCTCCGCGGCTGCGCCGCCCACCCAGAACTCGCCCATAGGGATATCGGCCAGTCCGCCGATCTGCAGGTTGTCGAATTCGCCATTGCCATAGGGTTCGGCGGAGAACTTCAGCCCATTCTTGTGGCACACTTCTGCCAGATATCCGTAGTAGTTATCGGCGTAGAGATCACAAATCGTCCGGCGGAGATCCCAGAGGAATCTTTCACTCACTTCGATACTATCGATAATCCGTCCGCTGACGACAGGAAGAAACGGCATCGGATCATACCCACGGCGTTTCTGAAACTCTGCACGAAAATTGGGAGACCAGTTTTGCGTTCCCACTTCGTAGCTGTCTATGAGGCAGTTGTTGAGTGATTTTCCTGCGAGAGCTCCTGCTCCTTTTACGATTGGGCCCATCATCCCGTTCCAATGGACATCCATCGCTTCCCTGCTCAGCTTATCACATTCAAGTCCGAGTCCGGTTGGTGGAGCGGGATGATTGGTTTCGCCGGTGGATGTTGCACCAAAACGCATCAGAACCCAGTCGCCATCGGGTGCGTTCCAGGTAAGCTTACCGTCTGCGGAAAGTTTATTAGTGACGACGAGAACGCTTTCTTTCCCAATTGCTGCGCCATTTGGGGTGGAAGCGTCATCGGGAGTGAGATGGTCGCCGCGTTCAAAGGCTGCTTTGGCATTGATATTGGTGATGCGCAGAGGCGCGGATCCGCTTTCAGAAGCTGGCTTACGCACTGCGTAGACGGCGATATCCCGGTAGTAATTTTCACGAGATTTTGGAGCAGGCAGCACGCCTTCAAACTTTCCGGGGCCATGAAAAGGAGTTTCGGACCAGGTGAGAAACTGCATTGAGCGTTCGGGTGTAATCCAGGGTCCTCCGCTGCTCGACCATCCAGCGCCGTTATGCAGGCAAAGCTCTAAGCCAAGCCGATGTGCTTCTTTGACAGCATGCTGAATGGCCGCGCTCCATTGAGGCGATAGCATGGGTGTCTTGCCAGCCGGGATTCCGGAGGAGACGTTGAACACCTGTGCCCCGCCGATACCAATGCGTTTCATTGCTTCGAGATCGGCAGTAATCCCCTCCTGGGTGATGTTGCCATCCATCCAGTGCCACCAGGTGTGCGGCTTAGCGGATGCAGGTGGATTGCGGAATTTTTTCTCAAGCGTATCCTGAGCATATGACGGAATGTTGGACGCCATCCCGATTATGGTCATCACAGTGATGATATTATATTTTATTCGATTCCGCATTACTGCTCCTGTTGTTAGCATAAGAAAAAGTTTAATATAGTGATGCTTCCGATTACCGAGTTTAGATAAGCGCTCAGTCGAAATTATAAATTCTTTCTCTGAAATTAGAAACTCTGCCCGCTTTTCCTGAACTGTCTATTTTATGGTTTTCTGCTGATAAGCGCCCGGCATGACCTTCTATGCCTCCTGGAAAATAGGGAATAAGCTCGCCATTCTTCTTCACAACCCGCCAGTATGGGATTTGATTTTCAGCATCGTTTGCTATGATTTTGAGTGCATTTCTTTGAGCGACCGGGCAGGTGACCTGAGCGCCGTGCTTCGCAGCAAGTTCTTTTCCGAGAAGCTGCATAGTGACCAGACGATCTGGCGGTATCTGGTTTAACACTGCCTCAACAGACTTCGGGCCAGGCATCAGCATTTTGCCGGAGCAGCCAAAATATTTCTCGCGTTCAGGCGAAATATCTACCAGGATATCTTCTTGAATTTCCATCGTATCTCCTCTTGTGTTACCACTCTCCTTTTTTCCCGAATTTCTCCCTTGCCGCTTTTCCGAATTCGGCGGCAGCTGTATCCATTGCCTGAAGCATCTCCTCGGCAGATTTACCGGAGGAGTTTCGAGCGGCAGCGATGACGGTATTGCACTCGTTGGAATCCATAAATCGCGCAGCTTCCAAAAGAGGGGCTATATCTTCTGGAGGGACTGCAAGAAAACCGTGCTTATCTGCATGAATCAGCTGCCCGGGCTGAATCCGAGTTCCAAAAACCTCGACCTCGCAGTTCCAGCGCACCGGAGTAGAGTGGGCATGGCCAACGGATAATCGCTTCGCAAGCGCCTTGAAACCAGCGTTGTTCATCTCATCCAGATCACGAATGGCGCCATCGGTAATAGTTCCGACACATCCCAGAGCGCGATGCGTATTGGCGTTGACTTCACCCCAGAACGCCCCGTATACTCCTGGCTTATCCAGATCCTGCACCACCACAATTTTCGGCCCGGCGATACTGCCGATATAACGGCGGTATTCACTCCATGCGTTCGGATTACTGAGGGGATGCACGGGATTGCTCGGCTCACAGACCACCGTCACGGCATAGCCGACCATCGGCCCCATCTGCGGCATAAAATCGCGCGTCTCTTCGTGGTTGAAGGCGTCTTTCGCGGGGTTATGTCTGGTAATCTGCTCCCATCCGTTATAGATCGTGGGTGTGTTCCAGCGCTTAAGTTGCAGCAGTTCCGCGTGTGAAATGGAAGGGGGATTCATGGGTTGCTTTCCTCTTGAGTTGGAATCTGTAAATAAATATTAGGGTCCCAGATAGTAGCGGCAATGTATCGCTCCGGGCCAGTAGAAGCGTCACTGAAATAGTAAACTGTGACTATTTTACCATCCGGACGCTGGACACTGCGCGGGTAGCCGATGTCTCTGCTGGAGCCATCGTCGCGAAGAATGATCTCATCACTCCAGGTGTCGCCGTTATCCTTGCTGATTTTAGCGCACATCCGGTCAGGATGAGCGCGAACTCCATAGGTGAGGCACAATCGTCCATCCTTCAGTTTGATAAGGCTGGCGGGATTTCCCTCTCCCGTATCCGCAACTGGATCTTTGAGAGCCTTCCAGTGGAGCCCGTTATCATCGGACCGACAGGCTGAAAGCCAGCTGTGATCTCCAACCCGGCAGCGAATAACTGACAGAATATCTCCGTTGGCAGTTCGTACCGTCGCCGGCATGATCGCATATCCTTCCTGTTCCGGCCCCATCCAGGAGAGGAATTCGAACGTTTTCCCGCCATCAGCGGTTCGTGCGCAGAATGGCCGTCCTTCCTGACCATCCGGCTTTGCGGCAGTGAGGAAAAGAAGGCATTCGTTCTTGTTCAAGGCGATGATATCGGTGCGGGCAGCCACTCCGGGGGTCCCCATATCTGGAAGCCGAAACGGGCCCTGCCAGCTTTTTCCCTTATCGTACGAGTAGTAGAACCGTGAAGGCCCTTTGTCGCTGTCGGTCATGCGGAGCGTCATGGCGAATCCATGGTGCGTGAAGTCGATGCCGCCCGGGCAGTCTCGCCATACCGGTTTCGCTATACCCGGCAGTTCGGTTCCGTGTAGCATTTTTCCTTCCGGCAGCAGTACCCCCTCTTTGGAAGGATCTTCAATTTGCCATGTTTCTCCACCGTCCATACTTCGGGCAAAAAGATGCTGCTCCGGCTTCTCCCGATCGATATTGTGCCGCGCCGGCCCCAGATCCTTGTAGTCGCCCGCACTGAATCCGACGAGTATCTCATTCCCCCATATCCATATGCCGTGGTTCGCCGGCCACCCGCCAAAGCGATTCTTTTGATAGAAGACCTTCACGTGCTTGATATTATTGAGGGCAGGCTTTTTATCCACCTGGATATTCTCCATCGTCAAAATTGGTTTGCAGTACAGCAGAAATCCCGCAAAAATAATTATTGTATTCATAATCCCCACAATTCCATCCTCAATTTATGCGTTTCCCGAATCCCTTTTGCGCTTTTTGTGCTTTTTTGCGGCTAATATTATAATTCGTATCTCTTGGAAGAGTGTTTGATTGCAAATACATGGTGAATATGATTTTGATTTGTAACCATTTTAATAGCCGCAAAAAAGCACAAAAGGCGCAAAAAGGAGTTATCTCATGTAGTTTCGTTTTGCATCTATGAAAAAAAATCGTTTAATCTTCTTGTTGAGTCAGGACATATTTTTTAATCTGTAGAAATGGTGATCCAAAATTAATTAGAAGCCCATGCTCCATCCGTGAAGCCCGCAGATAGCCGAGCAGCTGAGCCGTGTGTTCGTTCGCAAGATTTTTGCAGGATTTGAGTTCGACAATTAGCCGGCTATCAATCACCAGATCAGCATAAAAATCACCCAGCAGTGTTCCATCTTCATCAAATACTGGTACTCCATACTGCTGCTCCACAGGGATACCCAATTTGCTTAATCTATGAACAAGGGCATTTTCATAAACTTTTTCTATGTGCCCTGATTTCAGATATTTATGAATCTCAAAGCTAGTTTCTCGTACAGTATCACAAAGCTGAAAAATGCTGGTCATCGGCATCCTTTTTGCGGCTATAAAAATGGTTGCAAAGAAGGATTTCCTTTTAGAGTCAGGGTTTCCTTCGGCGCAGAGGACGCGTTTAGAGTACCATTAATGAGATACTGGGCTTTCACGTCTGGCGCATTCAGGGACAGCAGCGCAGCCAGTATCCTGATGCCAAGGTAAGAGCCTTACATGAAAACATTTGCAGACTCCTTTCGCAATCATGAAGAGTGAAGATTTTGCCGTGAATCCTCAGAAAGAAAAATTTGCGTACTGTACGCACCTTATTTTTGCTGCGTTGAATTTCCTGCTTATTTGTGATGCTGTGCGCAGGAATTTTACACTTTCAGAAACCGTGTTTGATACATTTTGAATTATAGCGATACGGAGTATGTAATGCTTTTTAAATGGCTGACAGAACGTCGGAGGCGGTCGATTCTCGCAGATCCATTTCCGCCTGCATGGAGCGAAATTCTCAATACGGACACTCCCTTCTATTCTGATCTAACCTCTGAGGAGCAGTCACGGCTGCGCGATCTGATCCAGATATTCATTGCAGAAAAGAACTGGGAAGGCTGCGGAGGATTGGCGCTTACAGAAGAGATCAAGGTTGCAATTGCGGCGCAGGCATGCCTGCTGATTTTAAATCTCGATCGTGAAATCTACCCGAACGTCGAATCTATTTTGGTCTATCCTGCAGGCTTCACTGCTAAACAGAAATCGATTAACCCGGATGGGACTATGGAGGAAGCCCCGTACGGCCTGCTGGGAGAAGCATGGCTGACCGGCCCTATTATCCTTTCCTGGGCGGACGCACGTGATGGGGCATTAAACCAGACGGATGGCCATAACGTCGTCTATCATGAATTCGCCCACAAACTGGATATGCGAGATGGCAGCGCCGACGGGGTGCCCCGCCTGGAGGAGGATGCTCAGTACGAAACATGGGCAAACGTGATGTCTGCGGAGTATGCCGATCTGGTGAAGAGAGCGGAACATGGTGATAAGTCGCTGCTGGATTCCTATGGATCTGTCAGCTCAGCCGAGTTTTTCGCGGTGGCAACGGAGTGTTTCTTCGAGAAAGCTGTCCGCATGCGAGAGACCCATCCCGATCTGTATAAAGTATTATCAGGATTCTATCGCCAGGATCCAGCAGACCGAGCCCAGGGCTCCGAACAGCATGTGTCTGAATAAGAAGCGCCTTTTGGATAGGAACGGAAACCATCATAATGATTTCAGGAGTATATTATAAGCTGGCCGATTTACTCTCGTTTTGAGCGCTGGAGATTGTGCATCTACTGTCTTTACGAAACGAGAGGATTAAATGTCCATCACATTCCAAAAAGCTGTAGTTTATAAATCGCGATGAAAAGCGCTATACGTGGAACAGTTTCACGATTGAGGTCGGTATGGAACTGGAATCAGCGCTCTCATTATCATTCTCATAGTTCTGGGTTCTTTTCTTTTGAGTAAAATTGGGATAGGCACACAGGTGTAATGTGATCTATGTTGGGAGTGCAGTCTATTTCATTCCTTCTTTGCGCTGTTCTAATGTTCAGCCTCTACACCCTCTGATCAGATAGTGTTAATTAATGATACCTGGTACTTCGAGGTACGGCGTTTTTTCAACGTTAGATTCGGTAGTGTGAACTGCCAATTATTGAGCACATTCAGCTCCCGATCTGATCATTTTCGTTTTTACTAGTAAATGTATCGATATGGCATGAATATTGCACGCCACAAAACTTGCTAACGAACAGACAGTGGTTTAGTACTTGTGATATCGGTGTTCGGCAAGATGCTCTAGATTTCCCAATTTTAACCCAATGAAGGAATACTCGATGAAATTTTCACTTTCTGCCGCAATTGCTTTAGTTGGAATCATGGCTCTTTCTCTTACTGCTCAAGCAGATCAGACTTTCGATCTCAACTGGTCAGGAAATAGCTTCGGAAACTCCGCCATAGCAACGGGCACAATCACGATGGATACATCCGTACTATTTTCTACTGGGATCAATGACAACTCTGGCTATTTCGGCTTAGCCAATCCGTTCGTCACTGCCTTGAGTATTACCGTTTCCGGCGCAAAATCCGGTAATGGTACGTTTGTTCTGTCAGACTTCAATACCTTGCTCTTCGACCAATTCGGTGGAAACCTGGATTTTACCAAGGAACTTGTAGGGCAGCCGACTTCGGGGAATTCATGGGGAACACCAAACGGTAATGGAGGTGATTTCAACCTATTTAACCGGACACCTTTGGGTACAGGGCCCGATGGAGTGTTCTACTTTACCTTAGCGGCTGATGCTGGATTTGAAGATGAAATGGTTCTGACCAGCTTCAGGCCAGCAGGTACGAATATTACCCCTGAACCCGGAACCTATGCTCTGCTCTGCAGCCTGGGCCTCACGGGAGGTGCCATGCTTCGCCGCCGTCGCTCACGTTGATGCCGCACAAGATATAAGTTGCCCCGAGGTGATTGAATTCACCTCGGGTCATTTTGTTGCGTCAGAGACAGCTGATTCCTATTAGCAACTGCTGAATCTCATTCTCAATATTGTAGAATGCTCGCTTGCTATGAGTGTTACTACAGCCTTATATTGCCCTCATCCCCCGACCCCTTCTCCCAAAAACAGGAGAAGGGGAGATTCAAATTATTGGTTTTCACTCTCATATCGGAGATGATCTGTAAATAGATGATTTTGAAAGGGCAGCGAATTTAGGAAAACCTATGTGTAAGTCACCCCTTCTCCTGTTTTTGGGACTGCCTCTCGGGCGATGAGGGCAAAAGGAATTCTCCTGTTTTTGGGAGAAGGGGTCGGGCGATGAGGGCACAGTCTCACAGACACTTAATGATTGAGTTAAGACTGGTTCGATCGAGCAGTATTTTTAGCCAACCTTTCGATACGGATTAATACCTGAATATCTTGTTGTGTAATCTCAGACAGATTCAGTCCTGTTTATAACTATTTTTTGTGGAGGATTTAGGACGTTTTACCCTCCTCGGTCTGGCCAGATGGACTGGAGTTAAATACACAAACTCGATCGAAGGCCAGCGTTCTCGAAGCGCGGCCGTAGAATCCACTATTGTTCGTTCAATATCGGATACATCGAGCCCATGATCGAATGTGACATCACCATTCACCACCAGACTCGAAGGTCCCACCACTACGGCAAAAAGATCGGGAATATCTTCAATGCCGTTCTGAGCAGCCAGTATATCGCGCATTTCATTCAGCATGGCCGGATGAACGCCTCGGCCTGTAAGCAGTTCTCGATTAGTCTGGAGAAGGAATACCGAAGTTACCAGCAAAAGCAGCCCGATTAGCCCGCTCGCAACTGTATCAGGAATCGGACTTCCTGTAATCTGGCGCAGCGCTAATCCCAATGTCGCGGCTAATCCGCCAATAACCGCGCATTCCCCGCCGGCGAATACAGTTGTCAGCGCCGGATCGGTATTTTTAAGCAGATAGTTTTTCAGCGATACCTGATGATCGTCCGCCTCTTTGCGCAGAGATCGCCACGCAACTGCCAGCGCAATAAAATCTAAAACGATAGTGACGACTAAAACGGTATACGATAACGGATAGGAGTCGACTGGAGTGGGATGCAGCGCCGACCTGAGAGCCGCATCGAGTGAAAATCCCGCTCCTCCGACACAAATTCCGAGCGCAGCAAATAGTGACCAGAAGAATCGTTCCCGCCCATACCCAAGTGGATGCGATTCGTCCGATGGCCGCGCACTGCTATAGACCCCAATAAATAGAAATACTCCCACTGCAAATTCTGCGATGGTGTCCGCAGTTTGAGCGCGCAGTGAGACCGACCCGCTCATCCAGGCTGCGATTCCGAGAGCCAGGGCCTCTCCGCCGTTTATCGCTAGTGAGACAATAACGCTGGCATGTGTTGAATGGGAATCGTGTCTCTCTGGCATTACAAATAACTTTCTATTTCTATCACTTGCATGTGCAATATTCGGCTCTATCCATATACAGAATATCGATAAGTGATAATTTATGTGGAAGCCGCTGGCGGCGTCAGCGCGCAGTTTATCTCCCACGGTATTCCAAATCTGTCCGTCAGGACACCGAACCCCTCAGACCAGAATGTCCGCTCGAATGGCACTCGAGTCTCACCATCTTCTGCAAGTGAACGAAATATTCGCTCCGCTTCGATAAAGTCAGCGATCGTTAATGTTACAAAGAATCCCTGTGGGTTTGCGTATGTTGACGGAAGCATATCCACGCCGGTTAGCTCGAAATCACCAAAACTCAGGGAAGCATGCAATATTCTGCTGTGCCATTCGGGCAGAATATTAGCGGCTGTGGGTGCCTCGCCATAGGACAGCATGGTGGTAATAACTCCGCCAAATAGCTGCTGATACCTCAAGAAGGCGGCTTTGCACTGCCCGTCAAAGCAGAGATGAGGACTAAACTTCAAGTGATCTCCTTAGAAAGTGAACCGCACAAATAGTGATTGGTGAACTATTTGCATCGCTGTATCCATAATTTGATACTCAAAAGGAAAGTTTCCAGCAGGATTTTAGACATTGCAGACTGAATTCCCTCTGAGAAAATATTATCAGATCCGGCTTGAGGGACTGTGCAGTTGCGCGAATCAGATTCTCATTTTCAAGTATTTAAATCACTATTTTGCACTAGCGGGCATCTTACAGAGGTAAATCGGCCGTCAATCTGGCTGACCGCAGCCAAAATAAACTGGTATTTCAGTGACTGATAATGATTTCGGCGCTAATTATGGTTTGGATGCTATTTAAATCTATCACAACCGGGGCGTTAGGCTGTTCTTACTCTCAATTTCTGCCCATTACACCTTGGTTTCTGCTAAAGTGAGGTGACATGTCTCAATTGGATTATTATCGAACGCAGTACGAATATGAAATCTTCTGTAACCATAAGATGCTCGCCATGCTCGAGTCGGTTCCTGATGACCGCCGCACTGAATCACGTTTTCAGCAGGCAGTTTCCATCGCGGATCATCTGGCAGCATGTCGGGAAAAATGGCTGGATTATATGATTGGAAATGGTTCCAGCGAGATACCCTGGCGCGATGAACAGGCTAATCTCTTGGAATTGAGGCCTCGTTTTGCCGCGCTGGAAAGCTGTTGGACGGACTATCTGGCACGCCTTGAACCCGGCCAACTATCGCAGGATTTTGAGTTCACTGAATCAGATGGGGAGGTCTATCGCCTGCCTATCGAGGTGCAGATCGTTCAGCTGATTGGCCATGCTTCCTACCATCGCGGCCAGGTTGCACTGTTGGTTAATCACCTGGGAGGGGAAATCATAGATACTGACTATGCGGACTGGTGGTGGACTGCGCAGAAAGTCAAGAACTAGATACCCAATTCGCTGACTGGTTTTGTGTAAAATGGACAGTATGGATATTAAATTTTATGGTGGTGAAATATGGTCGAAATTTACTTGAAGCTTTTAGATCAGGGATTCTATGAGATGAAGTTCGCATTTGAGGGACTGGCCGACGAGAAGGTCTGGAAACGTCCTGCGGAGGGTCTGCTCTCGATAGGGGAGCTGGCAGGGCACATGGCCTATTGGGAGGCAGTGAGACTGGCGGGAGAAGGTGGCGAGCCAAATCAAGAAGCAAACGGTATTTCGATGACGCCTGATCTGGCGAAATGCAAAATAACGAGCCTGCTGATCGATCAGAGGTTCGCATACCACCCGTCAACGATAGCTGAGCCGCCTTCGGAGCAGCATCTGGCGATGACGGCGGAACAGGTCTGCAGCGAGCTGATGCGCATACACGAGGAATCCGTCGCGCAATTCAAGGCGCTGGATCCTGATCTGAACAGCGCTGCTCCCGGATGGGAGCCTCACTGGACTTATGGTGCATTTCTGGAGTATTTAATCTTTCATGTCGGATATCACACCGGACAGATGTATTCGGTGCGCCATCTTTTGGGAGATCAAACATCGGATAATTGAAATTTATTCGATGCGCCGGTGGAACGAATTGTCGACATGTCGATTCCGTATTCGACTAAATCTTGACAGGTACGGACTGATCGGAAACATACCACATCTCCTCTGGACGCATAGACACGGTATTCGGATTAGCAACCAGAACTGAAAAGATTCCCTTAAAGCAAAAGCATCCACACTGTTTCTGTTTTAAGGAGAATCGCATCAGTAAATATTTCGATGTTTCTATGACCTCCAAAACATCAGGAGTTATCCTGATGGAGCTGGCAAACCTCTAATTTCAAGACGTTTGCATCTGCCGACCGGGATTCGTTTAAATCCATCTCCGTAGATGCATTTACAGGGCGGCGTTTCTTACGAATTATCCTAGCGACGACGAGCGCGGCGCCTCCTCCCGCGCTCGTTGCACCTGCCGTCGTCCAGGCGATTGCTGCAATACATGCTGGACACATATCAGCTCTCATACCTATCGTGGTAATTCACCCAATCCATTGCATGTTTTTCATTCCTGCCGAGCGGAGTAAGATCGATGAAGTTGTAGGCGCCCAACAAAAGATCAAGACCACGCTCGTAACTCGAATAGGTATGGAAGACATCCCCGTGCTCGTCCTTTACAAAAACCGATAGCCCTGGCTGTTCCTCGCCGTTCAACTTTTGAAAGGTAAAGTTATAAAAGACAGGCCCTTTTTCTCGGTCTTCAAGCCGAAATGAGGCACAGTAATCGTAGTTGAATTCACTGCCAGCCGACGAATACCATGGAAACGTCCATCCCATGCGTTTCTTGTACGGTAATAACTCTGCAATGGGTGCTCGGGAGACTGCAGCATAACTCACGTCATGATGCTCGAAGTGCTGTCTTGCTCCATCCACATGATCGCTAATAAAGGAACATCCCGGGCAGACTTCTTCCGTGCCGGGAGCGAACATAAAGTGATAAATAATCAGCTGGCTGCGGCCCTCGAATAGCTCTGCAAGTGTGCGCTTGCCCTCGATACCCTCAAAAATATACTCTTTTTCCACTTTCACCCAGGGAAGGTTCATGCGCTCCTGAGTGAGCTGGTCGCGCATTTTAGTGAACTCTTTCTCTTTTGCCAGCAGCTTCTGACTGGCTTCGATCCATTCTGACTGTGAAACGACGGGATGATTCGTGATTCCCGTACTGGTAGTTGCTTGTTTTTGCATGTTATTTTTCTCCTGATACTGATTTAATTTCCAATATAGTGTGATAGACCAGTGATACAGCCAATCCAGCCCTGTGCATGTCGGTTGCAAGAATCCTCGTCCAAAAGGCGGTTATGCGTTAATGTGAGCTGGGTTCCATTCTCCACGGGAGTCAGTTCAACAGTTACTTCACTGGCTTCCTCATCTTCCGAGTCGCAGGTGCCGCTCCATGAAAATCTGATCAATCGGCCTGGCTCCAACGCGGTGTATCTGCCGGACATGGTATGCCGCACTTCCGGCATGATAACGGTCATCGTGTACTTGCCGCCGATTCGGACATCCATCTCACTGACTTCACACTTCGCTCCCGGCGCCGGCGCAAACCAATGGCCAACTTCGGACGGTGAAGTCCACGCGCGGTAAACTCTCTCTGCAGGCGCTTCCAGCAAACTTGTCAGCCGCACACACGTATCCGAAAGGTGCTCGACTTTGATATCAGGGTTCATGGGTTCTCCTTTAAGTATTGGTTCAATGCATTCAATCTCTCGGTCCACATTCGCGAAGTGCGGGCCAGCCACTCCTGCGCATCATTAAGACGTTCGGGTTCGAGCCGGCAATACCGCGTCCGTCCCCGTTTCTCTGTACGTAAAATTCCGCTTCTCTCCAGGATGGATATGTGCTTCATCACGGCCGGCATGCTCATATCAAACGGGCGGGCAAGATCACTCAGCGTTTTTTCTCCATCGCTCAGCGCCTCGGTCACCCGGCGGCGGGTCGGATCAGATAGCGCTGAGAAAACCAGATCCATATCGTTTTCTGAATACTTAACCATATAGTTAAGTATACGAGATTTGTGAGCGCATGTCAATACCTGAAATAAAAATAATTTCAGCAAATCTTCGGCGGCAGTCAGAAGCGCTTCAAGATATTCATCCAATTACAGGATTTCAGGCGGTCCGCAGCGAACATTTTCAATTCAAACAGGCAGACCAGAACCAAAATGATTCTACGTAAGCAATGATCTGCGATGGAATATAGCCTGTCGTTGGGAAAACAGGTCTGTGTTTATTCTTATTCTGCTGCACTGGTTATCAACTATCGGAATGGGAATCTGAGGAAATAAACGCGCTTGAAACTTACCTGGAGGACTTACGAATACCAATGGAAAATCTCAAACCTGCATTGAAAGGCCAATATCACGCTGCTCTCGATATGTTGAAAGCAGCGGTCGAGGACTGTCCGGATGCCATTTGGACTGCAGGCGTTCCTCCACGCAATTTTTGGCGGATCGTGTATCACACTCTCTTTTTTGCTCATCTATACCTGCAGGTCCGAGATGAAGAGTTTGTCTGCTGGGAGCTGCATCGAGTGGAAGTGGAGAGCGATCCGGAACGGGAGAGGCTGGATGCGGCGCCCTATTCCAGGGCGGAGATGCTTGCTTATTGGGAACTCGTAGACACAATGGTCGATCCCCAAATCGATAAAGTCGATCTGAGTTCACCTGAGTCTGGCTTTAGCTGGTACAGCATCCCGAAACTCGACCATATCCTCCTCAATCTCCGGCACATTCAGGATCACTCAGGCCAGCTCCGCGACCGACTCCTTGAAGCTGGAATCGATCAGAGATGGGCAACAAAGCGATGACCGTTGATAAGGATTACTATCAACGCGGTTATGTTCAGGATATGCAGCGCATCTTCGGTTATCCACACGCCCCCCGAAAGGTAACGCAGAAGCCGGTCGATGGCTGGGGAGAAGAATACCAGGCTCTGATCAAAAAACAGTGGCATGAAATCGCACGGGAAGACTGGTGGCACTACCTGAACGATCTCAATTTCGTGGAGAAGCTGCAGCAGGAGCTTTTCGACTTCGTGTTCCCTGCCTTCCTGATCATCTGGCGTGAAGGCCTGGAGCAGCGCATCTATCAGCCTGCGACGGAAAGCGAACTATTTGGCGCTATCCACAATGGCCGTATATTCGAACGCATGATGCAGCCGGGCCGACGCGAGGAGGTCGAAATATGGATAGTGGAAGCTTTCTGCTCCCAGGTAGAGACGATATCTGCTGCAGACATCGATATTTCCTATGGCAGAAATGAGGCGCTGCATTTTTTTCTCTGGACATTCAATGCAATTGGCGAGTCAGTGATCGTATTAGATAAGATTCTCGAACGTATAGGAACCGCGAATACTCCAGGGAGAGCGCGTTTCTGGATCGTGGTAATAATAGAACTATGCTTTGACCATGATACCATTCCAGGCATGACACCATGGACTCCAACCGATGGCGGCGGCGGAATCTCCCTCTTTGAATCTGGGACAGAGAATTTTGATAACGGATTCCTGCCGCGGAACTTGGATGACTATTGTGGATTCTTGACTTTTGATCGTATACAAGTTCTGCTCGGGGAAATGAGTAATGTTGCCTTGAATGCCCTGGAACGTTCACTCGCCGATGCATGCATACAACGAACTTATACTCAAGCAACCGGTGTTCGTGAGAAGCTTACCTGGTATCTTGGCAATCTCGGAATGGTGGATACTTACGTAATGCAGAATGACCCAAAATTCTTTGAGGACGCAGGCAAGCTATAAACTGATGATCATGGCCATTGAGATGCTTCGCAGTATGCACAGCGACAGAATTACAATCTCTAAAGTCGAAAATTACAAGTTTCCGAGGTTTGAAAGTATATGTCCGGAACGATAAAATTGTCGAAGGCGGATGCACGTCACGTGATGATACGGCATCATTTTGCCTCGTGTGCTGGTCAAGCAGAGGCGTTCAATCGACTGCGCAGTGTGCAGTTCGACCCGATCGCGCCCGTTGGCTGCAATCATGATCTGGTGCTTCAGGCACGGGTACCGGGTTATAAAGTGGGTGACTGGCAAAAGACAGCGTATGATGACCGATTGATCTACGACGGCTGGGACAAAATGGCATCGTTGGTACCTTTCGAAGGATGGCCGCTGCGCCGCCATATCTACGATGTACACCGCCGCTGGTTCGAGGAGAAAATCTTTGTAGATCACAAAGAATCCGTGGATGTGATATTGAAGGAGATCACCGAACGGGGGCCGCTCATGCCGAAAGAATGCGAATTTCAGCAGAGAAAAGAGGAATGGAAGGGATCCTGGTTCGGTCCAAGCGTCACCAAGCAGGTGCTGCGCGCCCTGTGGCACTCCGGGCTGATAATGACCTCCGGACGCAAAAAAGGACAGCATATTTATGACTTAACCGAACGTGTGGTTCCGAGCCACCTGCTGAGCCAACCACATCTTGATGCCAGGGAGTCAGTTCGCGGACTCGTATTGGAGCGGCATCGCGCTATGGGGATCGTCCGCCCGTCCGCCCCATCAGAAGTATGGTCGAACCAGGTTCTGTCATACGGTAAGCGGGACGCAATGGCGGAGCTAGTGCAGAGAGGCGAGATTATACCAGTGGATGTCGAGGGCGTCAAAGCGCACGCTGCACCAGAGATTCTTTTTCTGCTAGACCAGCCGCCTCTGCTGCCAGGAGTGATTTTTATTGCGCCCCTGGATCAGTTCATGTGGGACCGAAAAATGATCGCGCATCTCTTTGGCTTCGACTATATTTGGGAAATCTACGTGCCGGAGTCGAAGAGAAAGTGGGGTTACTACGTACTGCCAATCTTATTTGGAGATGCGCTCGTTGCCCGTGCTGAATTCTACTGCCGAGATAGTGTGCTTGAATTGCGGCAGTGGCACTTTGAAAAAACCGATCTACAATTAATGTTTTGGACTGAACTTGAACGAACTATCAAACAATTCATGCATTACTGTTCCGCGAAACGTACAAATGTTCGGGAACACATCGACCCTAAAGTGAAAAGCATATTCCAGTCGATCGAGCTGGAGTAATCCGGGATATGATGGAAATAGCAGGCTGCCGGAGAATGAAACCCGCGTCTGAAACGTCCACCTTTCTGGCGAAAAATAGATAGGCCCTCATCTCCTCGGACCTCCTTTTCTGAAACGGAACAGCCCTCATCCCCCTTGGCCCCCTTCTCCCAAAAACAGGAGAAGGGGGAAATCTAACCTCACCCCGGCCCTCTCCCAGATGCTCGTTCCTCGCGGGAGAGGGGGTGGATTCACCCTGCCATAACTCTCTCCCAAAAAGTAGGAGAATTCCTACTGCCCTTATCCCCCTGCCCTTCATCTCCCAAAAACAGGAGAAGGGGGAAATTACTTTTAAGAATATCAGCCCATGCAGGGAGCTTGCGACTGGAGATGGGCTTTGCAATTCCAGACATGGGTTTTGACCCAGGGTGCTAGACTTCGCAATTCCAGACATGAGGTTCCAGCCCGGAATGTAAGCGTTTGGAAAAAGTGGATGACTTTCAGACGGAATGCCCGGCCGTAGTATGGTACGACGCTTACCTCCCAGGCAGGCGTTCACATCCTGAAACCTCTATTATTTTGTAGAATTATATAAATTGTATCTAGATATCTGGATGTTGACATCCATAATTATAATGAGTATAATTTCACGTGCATTGATACTGAATATAAAAGTATCTATTGCTGGTTTTGTATGCAGATTTCTGGTGTGAGAGGAGCATCTATGGCAGATAACTTGTTTGATAACATCGGTGGTGAGGCAGCTGTGAATGCAGCAGTCGATATTTTCTATCGTAAAGTACTGGTTGATGACAGCATAAGCAGCTTTTTTGAGGATGTAGATATGGAACGGCAAGCTGCGAAACAAAAGGCTTTTCTAACCTACGCTTTCGGTGGGCCGAACAAATATTCCGGCAAGGATATGCGCAATGCCCATGCCCATCTCGTTGCAAAAGGGCTTAATGATGATCACTTTAATGCCGTAGCTGGTCATCTGCAGTCAACTCTCAGCGAACTCAAAGTGCCCGCGGATCTCATTGCTCAAGTGCTCGTAATCGCTGAAAGCACTCGTGCGGATGTGCTGAATAGATAAGAAACAGGAAATACTTCCTTGCCATTCATTAAATATGAAAATGAATCGTTTAAGTGTGATACGGATGAATCAGTACTGGACTGCCTGCTGCGAAACAAGCAGGCAGTTTCTTTTTCCTGTAGAAGCGGCGTTTGCCAGACATGCCTTATGCGGGCTCATAGCAGTTCACCGCCAAAAAAATCACAGATCGGCCTGAAAGATACCCTGCAGGCAAGCGGTTATTTTCTATCCTGTATCTGCAGTCCGGACGAGGATATGGAAGTGTCGCTCCCCGGCTCCGATACTGTCGCCAGAATTGGGGCGCGGGTGCATGCTAAATCTATGCTGAACGCAGATATTCTGCGGCTTATTCTACGATGTGATGAGAAGTTTGATTTCAAAGCCGGCCAATTTATCAGCCTGCATCGGCCGGATGGCCTCATTCGCAGCTATTCGATTGCAAACTGCATGAATGGGGACGGAGTTGTGGAGCTGCATATTAGAAAGCTGCCAAACGGTCAGATGAGCGGCTGGGTACAGGATATATTAGAAATTGGAGATACTATAGAGTTGACAGGGCCATCCGGAAGCTGTTTCTATATTCCTAACAATCTTGAAGGTGGAATACTATTAATAGGGACGGGATCCGGCCTGGCCCCGCTGAACGGAATTGTGCGGGATGCTCTCGCACAGGGGCATCAGGGTCCGATTCTACTTTATCACGGGAGCTGGAAACCGGCTGGACTCTACCTTGTCGAGGAGTTAAGGCAGTTATCACGAGAGCACTCGAATTTTGAGTATAATCCCTGTGTGGATGAAGATGCGGAGGATTTTATGAAGATGGGCCGTGCCGACCAGATCGCGCTGTGCGAAGTGCCGAATCTCAAAGGATGGAGTGTATTTCTTTGCGGGCATCCCGAAATGGTGCGTACCGCTCGAAAAAGCGCTTTCCTTTCCGGCGCTTCGATGGCTAGCATCTATGCGGATCCCTTCGTAATCAGCAAACCAGTGTCTGACCAGTGAAGAAAGAAATGTTTGTTCTTGACAATCTATGGATGTAATATTACAATGAATATACGTACAATGGTGCGAGCTGCTATAGAACACATCCAAAAATTGTTTAAGGACCATTTATGATATCGCAGACAGCCGAGTACGCTTTGAGAGCCATTACCCAGCTGGCGATGAATAGTGAGATGCCGCAGACCACTCAGCAGATTGCAGAGGAGACCCTCGTGCCTATGCCCTATTTATCAAAGGTGCTGCAGGCGCTTGGACGGTCAAAACTGATTCATGCTCGGCGGGGGCTCAATGGGGGTTTTCGCCTGCTTGTTCCACCGGAAAAACTTACCGTGTACGATGTCGTACAGGCCGTCGACCCTCTGGAACGAATTCAATCTTGCCCGCTCGGGCTGAAAGCGCATGGCACCCATCTTTGCCCACTCCACAAAAAACTGGATGATGCGATGGATTTGGTGGAGCAGTCGTTTAGATCAACCACCATTGCACACATCTTGAATGAACCCACTGCCAGTAAACCTCTATGCACCATCAGGATAGAATCTGCCTTCGAGGCGCTATAGCTTGAATATCCTTGCAGAATCTATTATCATAAAATATTCTGTGCCCTGCACAAGTAAAGCGCTTACAGCTTAAGTACCTCGCCTACTTTATTCCATATGATAGGACCGTTCGCTGCATTTACAGCAGTTAAGGTTTTACCATCTGCGCTTACCGTGAAATCGCAGGATTTGAGCATGATCATAAGTGCATCGTGCATACTTGTTTTATTGTAAAACTGATCCCCAGCCGGCAGCGATTGAGGATTCAATGTTAGAGTAGATCCGGAATGTTTCCAGGTTCCTCGTAGAAATCCTAAACGAAATGTCCCATCTGCGTTCATCGCTAGTTTTTCAAACCCAAAGACATTGTTATTCGTGATCTGGTCCTGACTGGCGTTCGCATCCTGATTGACCTGCAGGGCATAGTAGCCGGCCTGGATATCTGGCCCGCCAATGACTCCAGTCTGGGATAGTAAGCTCCATATTGCGAATAAAATTAAAACTCCAACCACAGACAATACTACTGTTTTTTTTGTTCCAGATAACTCCCTTAATTGGGAAAGATCTCTTTTTGTATTCACAGCCATAATAAACTCCCAATATTACTTATATTCTTGTTGGAAAGTATACATATTTGAAATTATGTATACTCCGAAGCTTAGAGGATAAAAATCATCTAAAAATGAAATATTGAGCAGAAAACGGGTTTCTGCTCAATATAGGATCGAGTTTAGAGCGAGGTATTTTTGGGGTCGAACGGACCAGGGTTGGTAAAGTAATCGATCGCCTGCTGCTCACTGCTTGCAAAATGCAGGCCGCCGCCATCGATGCCAACTAATGTACCGCCGCGAGCAGGATCGATAGACCAGTCGTCTGGTGCGTTCCAGATAAATTTAGGAGTGAATGTAGACTTGAGCTTTCGTGATTTGGCATGGCCATCACAGAAAACGTAATTCAACTGGCCACTCTGTGCTGAAGAGAGTCTGTTAAAATCATCCTGGTAAATCGATGTATACCATGGGCCAATATCACCGGCATAAGTGCCAACTGCCCATTCTGAGAGCAATATGCGATCCGCCGGCTCATTGATTTTAGCTAAATTACAGATATATTTGAAATCTGTGGTCTGACCGCTCTGAGCATTGTCAAAGGATACAGGAGCGATGTAGTTATTCTCAGCGAATCCAGCCGGATCCTTCGGGTGATTGGGACAGGTATAGAGCTGCAGGTTTTTCACGTAGGAATAGATGGAGTCTGCCCATGTCAATCGACCCCAATCACTAAAGTAGCTGCAGGGAGGAGCTGGGCCTCGGGGAACTCCAGTCGGTGCGAATCCGCAGTGCGCCTTATCAAAAGTGTCGTTGTATGGATACAACTCATCATAATCCTGAGCATACATAATGATGCCAAGACCAAGCTGTCTTGCGTTCGACAGACACGATATCTTACGTGCTGCTGCCCTCGCCTGTGCAAATACAGGGAATAAAATAGCTGCGAGTATCGCAATGATAGCGATGACAACTAGCAGTTCAATCAGAGTAAAACCTCTAAAGTATTTCCTTGCCATGATTCATCTCCCTTGGATCGATCAAGTTCACGGGCCCACTGCCCGCAAGGTGATAGAGCTTGAAAAAACAGTTGCTCGTGAGTAAATTAATACAAATAACGCTTGGGTAAACTAAGTGAATGATTAACAACAAATGCTATGGTACGCCAGCAAACTAAAGTATCACCGCCTTTCGTATAAAAATGGTTATGCCTGCACCGCAGTACCGGGTTCAACTCCATCCAGGTCGGATAAACGCTCTCCCACTACCACTTCAGACAAAGAAGATTCCTGATCTGAACCAAATTGAGGCTCACGCCAGAGGATCGGAACAGATCGATCAAATAATTTTACAGCGCTGGTGGATCCCTCTATCATCGCGATTAAATTATCAACTGCCCACTCGCCAAGCTGTACAAAATCCGGCTTGGAAGTGGGAAATAGAGGTCGAAACAGGCGCGTAATGAGCGGCTCATCATCAAAACCCGTGATCCGGATATCCTGTGGAACTCTTACGTTGGCATTGATCAACGCCTGGGTCAAATGCACCGCCGCTACATCATTCCAAGCAATCACTGCATCGGGCCTGGGAGATAGTTTTAGCAGGCTCCGCGCGATATTTTCAAATTCGATATAGTCTGGTGGAAAAGACTGAAATGAATGCGTGTTAACCGGCCAGCCTTGATAACTCTCTTCGATAGTCAGTCCGGCATCCTGATGTGCCTTTTCCCAACCTCTTCGCCTATCGTGTATCGAAGAGTGGAGGCGTTCTTCCTCAGCATTCATGAAAACAATATGCTGATGTCCATGCCGAATCAGTTCGGTAGTCATATCGTAGCCCAGCTGATAATTATCGAACTGTGCTCGAAAACAGGGCCACTCCTCGCAAGCGATATCAATGGCTACCAGAGGGAAATTCTGAGGCCAATTCATGATATAGTCCTGAGCGACTTCCTCCCGCTGCCGAGTGACAGGATAAAGGATTACCCCTTTGACACCGGCCCTGCGATGCTCTTCAACAAGCTCTCTTTCATGTGCCAGTCCAAATTCCGAGCTTGCCAGCAAAACCTGATAACCGCACTGCCTCGCCTGCCGTTCCACACCCCGGCATACATTCAGGATAACGGGAGCGGCGAGGTTTGGAACCACCAGACTGATCTTTGGAATGCTGTTATCTGTTTTATTCGCACTCAGCGGTTCCCCGGTTGCTAATGCCCGGGCAGCTAAATTGGGCTGATAGTCCAGCTCAACCGCCATGGAGATAACTCGTTGGCGGGTCTGTGCGGAAAATCCATCCCCTTTGCCGTTCAAGATTCTTGAAACGGTCGCCTTATTCAAATTTAAACGAGCTGCCAACTCGTTGATAGTCGACGCCATTAGGCACATATCTCCGCACAGCATTGCTCAAAACTTATTCAACCGGTTGTTGCAACCGATTGTTACAACCGTTTGTATTATAAACATATTGCTCTGAGTTGTCAAGTCATATTCTATAAATCCCATAAATTTTGCGAAAATAATTTTAATGCTAGATTTTGAAAGCACAAATAAAAACTAAGGAGCAGCGTTTAAACACTGAAACTACGTGAAAATGGTGAAGTGGTGAGAAAGATAACAGTAAAACCGCGAGAACAACCGTTTGTATTGTATACATTATGCGAGCAGATGTCAAGGTTAATACTAAAAATATCAATGTATATGCAAAAAAGACGATTCCGAAATGACTGGCCGTTAATTTTCTGATGCCATTGAAGGAAATGAAAGCAAAAACACCGAAGTTCCTGAGAGACGAATAGTTTAAGAATGTGAGGATTTGCGGTGGCTCCTTCATGGAAAATTTTAGTGACGGCCAGAGCGTATTGGGTAAGCGGGCAGCAGGCCACGGACGAACTGAAAAATCAGGGCTGCAGTGTGGTTCATTCACCGCAAGCAGGGCCTACCCCGCTCGATAAACTGATCGACATGCTGCAGGGATTTGATGCAGTGATCGCAGCGAACGATCCTTATAATGAGCAGTTATTTGCTGCGTGCCCCGAACTCAAAATGGTATCTCGATGCGGCATTGGCATCGACCGTATTGATTTAGAAGCAGCAACAAGAGAAGGGGTACTGATTACCAACACTCCTGGCGCGATGTCGGAAGCAGTTGCAGACTATGCCTTCGCTCTGCTGCTGGCCTCGGCGCGAAGAATTGTGGAAGGCGATATGTTGATGCGCCAGGGCGGATGGGCAGAGCTGCCGGGTGTGGAACTGCCCGGAAAGACGATCGGTCTGGTGGGTTTTGGGAGAATCGGGAAGGCGGTGGCACGGCGAGCTTCCGGCTTTGGGCTGCGTATCATCGCCTGCGACCCGCCGCTGGCGATGCACGCCTCCTCCTCCAATGATCATGGAGCGCATCTGGAACGAGTGCCCTTTGTCCCGCTTGAGGAGCTTCTGGAACGGAGCGATTTCGTGTCCGTCCATGCCCCTTCCAACCGCGAAACTTTTCATATGTTCGGAAAAGATCAGTTCGGGAAAATGAAATCCACAGCGTTTTTCATTAACACGGCGCGCGGCGCACTCGTGGATGAAGAGGCGCTTCGATCTGCTCTGGAAACGCGCCAGATTAAGGGGGCAGGGATCGATGTCTATCACGATGAGCCGCTGCCGGCAGACAGCCCTCTGCGGCAAATGCCCAACTGTGTTTTAGCGCCGCACAATGCCTTCAACTCGATGGAGGCATCTACTGCGATGAGCATGCGGGCTGCAGAACATATTCTGACTGTTCTGCAGGGTAATCGCCCGGAAGATATCTGTAATCCTGAGGTGCTGGGATCTGCTAAGTTACGTTTTACACTGGATTAATCGGAATAGCTTTAGGAAGGAATCCCTTGTTGAAATCCGCACATTTACGTAAATTACTTCACGACTACGCGCTCCGGGTGTACTGATAGTTGCGGCCTACTTCGGGATGAAAACGCTGTGGAGTAAGCGCTTTCTTTTAACTGGATTTCTCGCTTTTGGAGCTATATGGACGATAGCAGTTTTGCAGACCATTCCTAAACATCCTGTGAGTTCAAAAGTCGTGATGGAAAGAAGTAAGAATTTATCAGCTCCTGCACCTTCAGTACCAGAAACCGAGAAAACCGAGCAGAAAAAAATATCAGAACTGCCGGAACCAGTTGTCTGGCAAGTGTCAGAAGAACCAATCATAAGATTTGGTGTCCGCGATAAATATAGTACGTTGGGTGGTTACGATGCGCTTTTCATAGTGACCGGGCCAGAACATCAGAAAACTCAGACGCAGGTACACGTTTTAGGCAGCGAATTCAAGTATGTTACTTTTCCAGATGATTTTCCAGATTTTATTGATGACCAGGGTAAATTCACCTGGGTGTGTTTGGTGCATGGTAAAGTGGTTGTAAAAGGTGGTTTTACATACGGTTTTACTAAACAAGGCTATGCGACTCTTACGGTTCCGAGAGAAAACTGAACCATAGAAATTTGTTCAGTTTTCTCATTTTTTGATCAGCCAGATCTCCATGAGTCGTGATTGTACCCGCCAGTTTAGATTGGGCTCGAAAGTAGGGTCTAACGTTATCGTAATGCTGCCTTCTCGATAGAGGCCGCGAGGTATGGGAAACGCTTTGATATCTCCCATTTTCTTTCCATCTTTTGTCGGAGCGATGCGGATGCCGTTCGCGCGCAGATAGCAGTCCCCTAATCCCCCCGTTTTTACAACGTAGTCTGCCTGCGGATCAAGCGCGGGGTATTTTAAAACAGTAGTCCAGCCGCCATCGCTTATCCACGACTGCCGGACGCGCGCATTCGGATCTTTGTCCACCCAGAACATGAATCCCGGAGTCGGGGCATTATCCACATCGAGAAGCGGAGCGGCAAGTTTTTCGTTGCGTACTTCGTGGGGTGATTTAGCGACATTCCCGATATCATCATAAAAGCTTCCCATCCCGGGATGCTCCCAGTTTGCAATCGTTTGAAGACGGACAATCTTTTCCGCCTCCGTTCCCATAGTTTTCACTTTTGCAAGTTCATCTTCCAGCCACCAGCGGTTATTGAGCGGGTAGTCCAGGAAATCCAGCACACAGCCGCGTTCCAGTCCGCTGGCATGGTATTTCTCTACGCTGGTCTGCAGCCCGATCGATTTATTCAAGTCATCGCAGAGCCGTTTAACAGCTGCAGAAAGATCACTTCGGATAGGCTTTTCAGTGGCTTCGGAAAGCTGATTAAGTGCGCTGCTTATCGCTCTATCGGAACCTACTTTCGCAGCGGAAAGAAGTGACGCATTAGCATTGTCTTCCAGTTTGGATTCGTAGATTAGTCGCTGCCGTGTATAGAGGTCGTAGTAGGCTCTCAAAAGGCACATCTGCCATCGCCAGTTCGATCTCAAGTTTGGCGACTTCTCTTCAAGGCTGTGCCAGAGAGCAAAGGTGGCATCCACTCCGCCATTGGATGCCAGAGAGCCTTCCCAATCCCGCTCAAATGCAAATAGGCCAGCAGCTGCGGAATCGGCTGCTTCCTGTCCAAAGAAGTATCGGCAGTACTCGGTCAGTACCGTGTTGATATCTGCATCTCGATCCCATGCCAGCGAACTCCATACTATCTTATTGACATCATCATGCACGCCATCAGAATAGCTGATAAAGCCATTGGTAAAAGCCGCAGTATCTCGAATTACACGGGAAAAGAATATTGGGCGGGGATTGACGCACTCTCTTCCTTCCGTTAAAGCGTATGCCGGGTCCCACCAGGGAACGCCGAACTGGCAGCGTACGCTGTGAGTGACATCCGGATAGTCTCGTAGCTGATACTGCTTGGGCAGGCGAGCGCGAACGTCCGCAAGTGGCGGACTGGATGGGCCTGCTACCAGGCCGCCCAGCCATTTTGGGCGTTCCCGTTCTATCCACCGATAGACGTAGTCCTGCTGCGACCCGCTATAGCTCTGCATTGAAAGCCAGATTTTTGCTTTCGGGTGGGTTGGAGCAAGGATTTTTGCCAGATCCTTGAGATAAGGAATCACCAGTTCTGCAGGATTATCGCCAGGGTCGCCCCCAGCCATAAAGATTCCAGTCAGTTCCGGGCACGCACGGAAGAGTTCCTCGTGTTCTTTAAGCGCTTTCGCACGGTGGGCGGAATCATTAAGATCAAAATCCGCTGGAGCCCATATCCAGTAGTCCTGGGCATATTTCTCGCATATGCGGCTGAGATCGACATTCATCTTACTATGCGGATAGGGATTTATGGTGGGGCGCGTATCCTGAAATGGAATACCTTCGATACTGTTCGATCCGAAGATAGCGAGTTCACGGATATACTGCTCAAACTGTGCCGGTGTCCAGGCATCGTAAGAGTTTGCGGTGGCCCGATAGCCAAGCTGATGTCCGCGAATAGGGCAGATTGGAGCTGAAGTCAAGTTCAAATTGGAGTGTAAATGAACCTGTCCACCGCTGCAGTCGAGATTTCGAAGCACTCTGCCTACTCCGAATAGCGCGCCTCTAGGGTCGGCGCCATCTATCCATAAAACAGGATGATTGGGATTCGAAGTGTCGGTTGCGATGCCGTAACCTTCGGCTTGAGTTGTCAAGGCGGATGGTGGAACTGCTCTGCCGTATAGCTCTCGTGGTCTGCCCGATAGTATCGCAATCGACCAGCCGGTTTCCGGCCATTCCTGCACCGATTTCCACGTCGAACCAGTGCGCTTCGCTGTCTCTTCGATGAGTACCGCCGCCGCAGTTTTTTCAACGAGAGGAGCGCTGTCGCGCACAACTACAACTGCCCGAGTGAGGTCGAGCGCAATATCCGCTGCAAATGCAGCATGTGCCGCTGGAAACACTCCTAATAGTGTAGTCATGAAGGCCAAAACGCCACAGCGTTTTTTTTCAACTCCAAACATGTTTTGCAGTCTCCTTCAAAACGAAATTATTGCAGATATTAACGTTCACCCTCTCTTTCTCCGAGATACGAGGAGATGAGGGCGTAAGAGTACGAAGTCATTTTTTCATCAGCCATGATTGAAAAGTGGAATCTTTATATATATTTTTTGCAAGCAGTGCATAACCATCGGTCAGCGGATGGCTGGCATCCGCATAGAGATTCGTTGGGAGCGTTTCTGGCGCGATACTGGATATGTGTTGTTCCGCCAGCCACCTCGTGATTCCTGATTCTATATTATGCAGTACGGGCCGTTGATCCTCCGCTACCATCCACTCATTAAATGGGCCGAGAATCACAAATACATCGTCGCCTCGATTTTGAAGCAGCTTCACTGTACGCTGGAAGGCGTGCCACTGCAGTGATCTATCCAGTGGAACCCATTCAAATCGTGAAG
The DNA here is from genome assembly GCA_038203935.1 of Chthonomonadales bacterium. Taxonomy (GTDB): domain Bacteria; phylum Armatimonadota; class Chthonomonadetes; order Chthonomonadales; family Chthonomonadaceae; genus JANXSG01. Next base: position 14,425 of record JBBRDM010000021.1, on the reverse strand, counting down.
GCGCAGCGCTGCTGGAGTTCCATGATTTATGACGGGGACTGGCAGGTCCTCGCTGCGGATCGACCGCAGGCTCACCAGGCACACGCATCGTAATCTGAGAAAATGGATTGCGCCAGGTGTTCGGGGAACGAGGGGGATCATCGCCTTCCTGAGCTAAAGTCCATAAAGGGATGCTCTGCTGATTGAAATAGACACTATCCACATGGCCGACCCAGCCAAAAAATGCAATATTACGTGCCGCCACCGATCCCAGACGGGCCGATGCATCCGCGCGGTAACAAGGAATTTTAGGAATGAATTGCGGCACCAGTGAACTATGGTTGAACGTCTCTTCTTTATCGGTGCTGAGATCGGCCTTCGGGCTGCTCAGCCATAGTACGTTGCACTGTATAATAACCTTGCGCTTGCGGACTGCACTGGCATAACTCGATACCAGCCCCTCCAGAGATAAAGGAAATAAGCCATTCACGCCGCAGTTTACGAACTGGTTCGTTTTGTTGGCCTCATGATTCATGAAATGCGAAAGCGTTCCATCTGCCCGCACATATTCACCCCAAACCACGGAATCTCCAATGATAGGTATACTCGCATCTCCCATCTGTTCGATCCGCCTCTGATATAGCCAGTAATCACTGCTCAGCGCGTAGGGAATGCGGTAGTCAGAAACCACATCAAATCGTTCTATTCGTTTCCAAAGTGTCGGTACGCCGACCATAAATACAAAAACTATGATGGCAGCAGTCAGCCACTGCCGTGCATTGAGCCGCATCTCATTAGCGCCGAAAGGCGGCTCCGTGGAGGTAGGTTTTGAAGAGTTGATTTCGATATTTATAGCTGGTGAATTCTGCATATCTGTAAGGTTTAGTCCTTAAGCCGCTTGTTTGTCCCGACGTTATATACCGCGTGTCTGGTATTGCGAAGCGCATTTAATACCCTGGGTTGAAAACCAGGTCTCGAATTGCGAAGCCCATCTCCGGTCGCAAGCTCCCTGCATGGACTGATTTCAAATATAAATTCCAGTCCGAAGGACTGCATTCCGTCTGAAAGACGTCCGTTTTTCCAGACGGGGGTTTTCAACCTCCGGTTCAATGCGGCGATTGGATTCACAGGCCGTGAACGACCCGTCTGTGAGGCCTACGGCCAACCGTCCGAAGGACGGCATTCCGTCTGAAAGACGTCCGCTTTTTCCAGACGGGGGTTTTCAACCTCCGGATCAAATCAGCCGGGGTTTTCAACCTCCGGTTCAATTCGGCAAATAATCCAGACCGGGTTTTGCACCCGTACTAAATGCAGTTTGCCGCGCTCTGGACGAGAAGCACCTTTAGAACTGGAAGTAGATGAACGCACCTCCGCCAGAGGAGCATAGGCATAGATAGAGAAGCATGCTCACTGCAAGCGCTGTGCGAACGGCGTTGTTTCTCAATATTGGCCGTATTTTAGACTCATAAGCGAACTCATACAGCCAGATGGTTCCGACCAGAATCAGCATGAGAGCGGGAATTTCCGGGCGGCTCCATATCGAGTGAAAGATGCGGTCGATTATGAGCCGTGCATCCGCCATGGAAGCTGCGCGAAAGAATATCCAGGCAAAACTCACGTAGAGAAACACCCAGGACTGCTTGAGTACTTTCGGAACTCGCGAGATATAGAATTCAGACGATTCCATCTTGCGCGTTACGATCACGCCGACTGCATGCAGCACTCCCCACACTGCAAATGTCCAGTTCGCTCCGTGCCATATTCCCGACACCAAAAAGGTGATGAATAAGTTGAAGTAAGTTCTTGCGGTGCCACGGCGGTTGCCGCCAAGTGGAATGTAAACGTAGTCGCGAAACCAGGACGAGAGTCCGATATGCCATCTAGTCCAGAAATCCGACAGGCCCGTTGCAAGATAAGGATTATTGAAGTTCAAGATGAGGTTGAAACCCATCATCCTGGCAAGGCCGCGTGCCATATCCGTATACCCGCTGAAATCAAAAAATATCTGCCAGGCGAAGGCGAACGTCGCCATCATAAGGTCCGGCGCGCCGAATCTCTCTGGATTATCATAAATGCGTTCCACGTAGAGCGAAAGATAATTCGCGAGGGCCAGCTTCTTGAACAGCCCAACCAGAAATAGGGAAAGACCATCCGTCAGATTTTGGATTTTGAACTCGGGCGATTTTTGAAACTGCGGCAGCATATGTTTCGCACGCTCAATTGGACCGGCCATAAGCTGTGGGAAGAAACAGACGAAGGTGGCAAATCGGAGAAAATTTCGTTCGCGAGGGACTTTGCCCAGATAGAAATCGATGGTATAGCTAAGAGACTGAAATGTGAAGAAAGATATTCCAACAGGCAGTACATAGGTCAATCCGAACGGCATGAGTGTGGATGGATCGGGCAGATGAAATGATAGATGCGTATATCCCTGCAGCTGATTGATATTTTCGATTACAAACCTGGCATATTTAAAAAATAGCAGCAGTGCAAGATTGTTGATAAGACTGATGACAAGCCAGGTTTTGCGGCTCCCCAGTTTTGCGCCTAATGCCATTAGCAGCACCAGTGCTGCAAATACCGTGCACGTGGGACGAAGTGAGGCCGGGCCAGCAGCGGCGCCAATAATGAACAGCAGACCAATGCCGGAGGAGATATAGAGAGCAGCTTTAAGCACTCGATCGTCTGGATTTGCCCGACCCTGCCCGGCAGGCGGGCAGTGATCCATGAAAGTAACCAGAAGATAGTCCAAAAAAGTGGAGTAAATTACCAGCAGCAGATAGTACGGATTCCACCAGCCGTAGAAAAAATAGGAAGCCGCAAGAAGCCAGGGTATCCAAAACTGTGTTCTGCGCAGTGCAAAAAACACTGGCAGAACAACGATCATGAAGATCAGAAAGGGAAGTGTATGGAAGAGCATAAATCGGATCAGTCAAAAAGTGATGTGATGGATAGATCGTTGTTTGCGCGATGAATAGCCTCTCCAAATAGGGAAGCGACAGATAAAACTTTAATTTTTTCGTGTCGTTTTTCAGGAGGCAGCGGTATCGAATCTGTAATTACAATTTCTGCAATTTCCGGTCTGGAACAGAGTTTTTCAACGGCATTTCCCGCAAATATTCCATGGGTGGCTGCAATATGAATATTTGGTTCACATCCGTGTGCCAGCAGCGCATCGACAGCCTGGATAATGCTTCCACCGGTCGTGATCATATCTTCTATTATTATCGGGATTTTGCCCCGAACATCTCCAGCGAGGTGCGTCACTTCCGTCTCCATGTGTTTGGGATGGTGCTTGTATCCAACGGCGAGAGGCGCTTTCAGCGACTGAACGACTTTTCTCACTTTTTTCACTCGCCCTTCATCAGGCGACACCACAACAATATTATCCATGACGCCTTCCATCTGGCGAGCAAAATAGTCAGTGAAAAGGTTCAAAGCAGTGAGGTGATCGACCGGTATATTAAAGAATCCCTGTATGGCATCGGCATGAAGATCGAGGCACATGATTCGGTTTGCGCCGGCGGTGGTCAGAATATCGGCAATCAGTTTTGCGGTTATTGGTTCACGGGGCGCATCTTTTTTCTCCTGGCGCGCATATCCGTAGTACGGAATAACAGCAGTGATGCGCCAGGCAGAAGCACGGCGAAGAGCGTCAATCGCTTCGAGCAGAACTACAAGATTGGTGTCTACCGGGGGGCAGGTGGGCTGCAGGATGTACGCGTCTGTACCGCGCACACTCTCCTCAAAACGAACATAGTTTTCGCCATCGGCAAACTGGGTATAGAGCATCTTGCCCATGGGGACATTCAGCCACCCCCCGATAGAATGGGCGAGCTCCGGATTTCCTGGCCCGGCGAATAGTTTTAGTTCATGTTGAGTCGACATACGTTGTTCTCCGAAACCAAATCGGTGATATATCTGCACCCGATGCGAAGATAAACCCAACGTATCCGAGGCCGTTTAGTATAGACCAATTTTACGCCCTTTGTCAATCAAAAATGGTACGGTGCAGAATGAACCAGTGTAATTCGCAGGGGCATTTTCGAATATCTGCTGCTGTGATAGCGGATCAATTTTTGGATCATTACTATTAATGATAGGAGGCTGAATAAAAAAATCCTCCTCCCAAATTAGGGAGGAGGAGATTAAACTCTGAAAATATCAGAGTATTATCTATTTCCGTCGTCTTCGAATCAGCATCGCGCCGGGAACCAGGGTTCCGAGGATGAATGCTATCGAGCCGGGTTCTGGCACAACGCCGGACGAGTTAATCTCAGCAGTCACCGTGAAACTGGGTGAGCCAGGAATTATAGAAGCATGATCTGGATCCAGCGGGCTGCCAGTGTCATTTCCATTCGCATCGACGCTATTTGCACCCACTTCGATATCAAGTGAAGCCGAATGCTGCTGCCCATCAACGGGAAGCGATGCTAGGAATGCACTCTCATCGAAAGTACCAAGATAGATGTCGATGAAGCTGCCAGGAGTTACTTGATTCAGAAGAAAGTCAGCAAATCCTCCGCCATTTGGAGTAAAGAATTGAGTTGCATCAGCGACGGGAGGCACTGATGAAAATCCTACTCCATAAAAGCTTATCGAGAGGTTATTGCTGCTTCCACCTGTCGGATCTGCCGGCAGATCGTCGTATACTCTTCCCCATACATCGATTGTTTTCGAACTGGGGATTGTCAACGGATTAAACGTTCCCAGATTCAAAGATAATCCGCCTGTATTTACAGCTGCGCTTCCACTTCCACCTTCGAGCATTTGAAAGCGCCAGGGAACTTCAGCCTTTGCCAGGCAGGGAAGCATCAATGTTAACCCGCCGACAGCTGTTAAGAATGTTTTTTGTAATATATTCATCTTGTTGTGTTCACCTTTCTTAGTTCCTTTGCAGTTCAGAGAATGTCTTATGACGAACTCCGAACTGCAAGTGAACTATATTTTAGTTAATGATCGTAGCGCCTGTATAGGTTTTGCTGAAGGCATTGTTCGCGCTATTGTTCCAGTTCGTTTTGAACGTCCAGCCCAGCTTGTTGGTATTTGCTCCATTTCCGAATGGGAAGGAGGGCAAATTCCATCTTACTGTCAGAGTTACTGTCTGTCCGCTCAGGATGGTTGTTGGCACCACACCTACGGTTCCACCGAATGAAGCGCCGTTGTTCGCGCCAAATGTCCCGAAGGAAACATTTATCGCATCCGCACCGCTTGCATTAGTGATTTTGTAGGCTATGGTCACAACATTACCTATTCGGCTGCTGGAAGTGCCTGTTAGATTAAGAACGATCGATCCACTCGCCTGCGTTTTGAAAGTAGCGTTGGAGCTGCTTCCCGTATTGCCGAATGGACTGTCCGTTACATTAACCAGGTAGTTGTACACCGTATTCTGGCTTAATCCGCTGACCAGAACATCATGATGAGTTGCAAGCAAGCCATCCGTGACGGTGAGAGTGTATGGCAGGGAGGCGCCGTAATGAATGGTGGTGTTGGTAGAATCAGCACCGCCCGCGCTCGCTGTATCGAAGCTTACAATAGCTGTCGATGTAGTGATATTGTGTACATAGAGATTCTTGATCTGAACGGTTCCAGGATTGACATCCGCATTCTTTTTGAGCGGAATCTGTTTAAATATCGTAGCCGTATTTGGCGGCTGACCGTTCGTCTGAACGATATTTGATGTTACCTGAAGCCCGATGGTGATCGCGCTTGGGATATTATTTGGATTGAACTGGAACTTGTAGACCTGCATTGCATCTTTAGAACCAGGATTGAGCAATCCTGTTGTATCCGGCCCGCCCTCATCAAACAGGTTAGGAATCTCAGAGAGACCTGAGTTATACGGCCCTGCAGGATTGATAGGATCGCTCGTTACCGAGCCGCCTGCTAGTATAGGCCATTCCCACATGAAGCTGCTGATGCCCTTCGCATTTTTAGGTGTCTGAACGCTTGATGGCCCAATATTGAATGAGCTAGAAGCATCAAACGCGATAGTGACGGTTCCATTCGGAAGAACTCCGACAGTGTCGCCATCCTGATGCGAGCCGTTTTGTGCAGTATAAGAAAGAACTGCTGTCGGCGGGAATGGAGCTGGAATGACATGGACGATAACCGTCGCAGCATTCGAAGTTCCAGCAGAGTCAGTGATTGTCAGCGTCACTGTGTAGTCGCCTACAGCAGTGTAGTGATGGTGAGTCTGGTTTCCTGCAGGATGCAGACCATCATGCGGATCTACTTTACCGCCTACATTCCCCGGGAAGGGCAGATCATAATCATCGACGTTTCCATCGCCAAAATCCCAATGTGCATGTATAATCGCAGCGCTTGGGTTCTGCTCGTAAGAACCGGTCAGGTCAAAGATCGCCTGATACGGCTGATTGTTCAGCGTAATCGGGATGTAGTTTTCATTACTGGTAGTGCTCGGGTGAGCAATGATCGGTACAGGCGGTGGAACGAAGACAGCGCTCTGCAGCGTCGCAATGTCCCACGGGGTGATCAGGTTAACCTGGCCGTTGCCATCCGATGCGCCAACGCCCCATTCACCAGAACGATAGTTCGGCTCAAAGTGGCCGTCCTGCGTATTGTTGAAGTAGGAGATTAGCGGATTGCCTGGCCATTGCTGATGCCCAAGATCGGTATCTGAGGTGCCTGCAATGAAGTTCGATAGTGTACTGAACCAGTTTACTGGAGCAAGCGGGAAGCCATCTCTGTCGTTTCCGCCGGTTCCGGTTGTGTCCGTCAGTGTATTGATCTGGAACTCGGTAAGACCTTTGAGCATGTTGTACATGGCATAGGCATCGCGAGCGCTCGACCAGCCGAAGTTGTAATCTCTATTATAGAAGTTTCTGTAGAGAAAGCCAACGGCAGCATTGACTCTTGCATCGGGAAGTACGGGAGCGCCAATAAGTGTTGGGTCTCCAGTATTGACTTTCGGCATAGCCAGAGCAAGCGCTACAAGACCGCCGCCTGTTTTACCTTCGTTCGGGCCGTATCCGGAATAGGTATAACCCATGCCTCCGAACTGATCATAGTTCTGGTTTGCAAGTCGCTTGTCGTTGTATGCGAACACGTTGGATGTGGTGGATACCTGGTCGGTGGCCAGCCAGATATTGAGCGCATCCGTGGTGAATTTTGCTACATTGATGAACGGTTTGTAGCCTGTAGCAGGTCCCGGGGTATTTCTATTTGCTACCTGAGCAGCTCTTAGCCCGATGGAAACCCATGCTACCGCAGAACCGTCCGAGTCGTTTACAAAGTCGCTGGTAGTATATCTCCAGCCACCTTCTGGTGTGCTTGCATAGGCTTGCAGATACTGGAAGCCATCCACAAAATCGCCAAGCAGATCGTAGTAAGAGGCGTACTCTTTTCGGTTCGGGATTGCTCCATTAGTAAATCCAGCCTGAGCGATTGCCTGCATTTGCGGGCCGCCCTCATACTGTGAATAAGTTACGTTAGGAAGCAGCACGATGCCGTTCGAAACACCGCCCGGTCCATGCGTGTCCAGCACAAAGGTACCAAGGCTGGTAAATGTGTGCGTAAAGCCGGTTTTATCCAGCGCAGCCAGCACAGTGGCATCCGTAAGGTAGTTGATCAGTCGATTCAGATCATCAACATACGCGTCCAGGGAAGGATCGTTGCTGAAGTTCTTACCGCCGGTAATAGAGTGGCCGGTATTTTCAAGGCAGATAGACATCATCGAACTTGGGTGGACACTGTATCCGCTTGCGTTGCGAAGATAGCCGATATTTACTACAGGCTCTACAGTATGAGTAAACGGGTCTGTAGTTGCCTGGTTATCGATTCTATTTAGCTGTGTATGAAGGTACCAGAGTCCTTCATCGGTGGATCGGTTGATACGGTCGGCCTGGCTGGCTGAGGAGCCGGCTATCATCCAATAACGACCCTGCACGGTGTTGTTATTAGAGTCCGTGATTCTTACCGTGGCCGGGAACTGCTGTCCTGGCTGGATGTTTGGGCTGTGGTATGTCCAGAAGAAGGAAGCTCCGTTAAACGCATCCGAGGTTGCGAATGGAGTTTGAAAACCTGAACCATCGCCTGGATCCCATGTGACACTGTAGGGTGCCACGCCGCCGCTGATAACGGCTTTCAATCGTGTCGCCACATTTAGGAAAATGACATGGCTGCTCGCGAATGATGGCGGATTATTGGAATAGCTGCTGTCTTTCACCCATGGCACAGGAACCACTTTAAGAACGGGTGCAAGAGCAGGTGTCAGCCCATTGTTGATGTACTTAATGGTGAGTTTCGAAAACGCTGCATTTCGTTTTTCGTTGATCTCATCTATGTTGACTGCGAGATATGCGGACAGGTTATTGCTGACGATTTTAACATCGTCCTGGGTCTGCAGCTCGTAAGCCCCGTTGCTGAGCGGGAATCGGGTAGGTTCGTTATTTTTAATCGTGCCAGACCAGATAATTTTCCCGTTGGCGTCAACAATTTGGCCTTTAGTTTCCGACCCGTAGCCCATTACTACAATGCCGGATCTAGTAATAAACTGCTGCTTTTGAACGTTAGCTTGTGCCTGGAATGCTGTTAAACACAGCATGAGCACTGCTGCTATTAATTTCATGGAATGCGGTATAGATCTCAAACGCATTGCTGTCTCCTCTCTTCGACCATTCCACCCTCGAAATAGTCTCATAATGTAGTGAATGTAGGTACAAATTAATATTGGGGATGATCGCTATATATGCTGCTTGACGATCAATATGGGAGTTCCTCCTCCTTCCAATCTCAGGAATTACAAATTTATTACTTTTGCTTTGCTAATAAAATTTTATATTTCGACCATCTGTCTGCAGCTGCCTGAAGAATACTATTATACACCGGTTCACTCATCCATTTTCTATCGCCGGAATTTGGTCGTGCACCGATAGCACGCATATCAGCCCTGCTGTCAATAACTACCAGATAACGGTCGAATCGCATATACGCGCTGCTGAGGTGCTGCTGTGGGGCGCCTTTTGAATCGCGGATATTGGTAATGATTTCAGCGCTTTCATTTCCTTTTCGCAATGGCCGAACCGTCAGACGCACATTTTCAACAACTTTTCTAGGAGTGCTCATTTTTAGAAAAGTTTCGTGCGCCTTTCCCGCCGAATCCAGCATCATTACCGTGTAACGAATGAATGCTCCATGCTTCTCTTCCAGAGGAGCGCCAAAAGCTACCGCACTTCCCTGTTCCACTGCATGCGCATAAGGCCGGTCGTCGTCTGCTTCTTCATACTTCCACCATTTATCAGGAGTAAAAAGAGATTTATCCAGATACATGGCTTTTAACTGCTTCACTCCTTCCGGGACTTTGGGAGCCGATTTCGGATTGATCAGCCCTTTGAAGTCTTCATGTTCTTCTTTACCCTGTTGTTCTTTATCCTGCTTATCCTGTGAAACCAGCTTCAAATGGTTAACATTTTGAGTGCATGCTGGTATTCCCAAAGAGATCAGGCCGAGGCAAACTATAAAATTATTAGTAAATCGATTCATACCCAAAAGTCCTTCGAAAATAAAGTAAAACGTACTGTCAGTTATTGGGTGCGTTGTAGAGAGCGACTATCGCCTGGTATTTTCCGGGAGTCAATTTTACATGGCCGTCTACGTAGCAGATATTCTGCGCGCCCACTTTGTCCTGCGTGTAGACGATATTGGTAGTCGATCCCATATGCTCTCCGATTCCGTCGCACATAATCATCGGCTTTTCAGCAGCTCGGCCGATGGCAGAAGCGGGATGGCTGCAGACACCTTCTGTATCGTTATCGAAATTTGGGAATATCTGATTCCAGCCATGGATGCATAGGAAATTGTAGTCTGTTGGATAGAGCGCCGCCCGATTTGCCTGGCCCCTCATCGTCGGACATTGGAATATACCATTATTCCTCACATACGGCTGCAGCAGATCGATCATGAATGTAGGCGATCCGGGAGCTTTGAAGTGCATATTGGGCGGAAATCCAGTGACGGTATCGCTGAAATTGCAGGTGGGGAAGGTGTCATCATAATCCTGGATGTACATCGTCATCGCTAATCCAAGCTGCCTTAGATTAGATGTACAGGTCGTTTTTCGTGCCGCTTCTCGCGCACGGGCAAATACTGGAAAAAGGATGGCGGCTAAAATAGATATAATTGCAATTACCACCAGAAGTTCGATCAGTGTAAATGCGCGTCGGTCGTTATTTGAAACCAACATTTTATAAACTCACTTTCATACGTAAAAACTAGAATAAGGCTGTTTAGATTTATCTTGCAGTCATCCTGAAACGAGTCAGGATGACTATGTTTGCACTGGGAAGAAGTTGAATATTAGTCGACTAAATTCCAGAAGGCGTAAGCATTGGGGTTCACCTGATCCGGGCATCCAACACATGGATTAAGCGGATCGTCATCACGCTGCATCGGGCTGACACCGCTCGGGGCGAGAGTCTTTACATGGCCGTCGAGCATTATGTAGTTGCCAAGGCCGCCGTGCCGAATAGCCTGCGTATGGTCGCTGTGCCGGGTATAGAACTGCTCTCCGATTAAGGCGCCGCCAATGGTGGTATTGTTTTCGATATTGGTTCCGTCGCTGGCATCTCCATCACGAGCGAGGATCGTCTGGGCCACACGGGAAACCGATGCGATTGCTGTACCATCGCCACTGGTTGTCTCCGCCACTCCATCTACCTGTGACCCGGTCAGAAAAAGGCTGAGATGATAGCTGGTTGCATTGGCGATACATAATGATCCGTTTGTATTGAGGGTTTTACCATCGGTCGTGACCGGATCCTGCGGGCACCGCCACACGGGAAGGTTCTTAACATAGGGGTACATGAAACCTTCGATTCTGCCAACGCTGGGATCCGCAGTGGAGAAAGCATTGTCACCCACTAATGGCGGCGCGGGAATGATGAGGCGATCGCTGTTGGACGCGTTGTTTACGGCTCGAGGCGTGCGCTCATCGTAGTCCTGAAAATACATAAGTATCCCGAGCGATATCTGCTTTTCACTGCTGATACAAACGGCTTTACGCGCCGCCGCACGGGCCTGGGCAAATACTGGGAAAAGGATTGCAGCGAGAATCGCGATAATAGCGATAACAACGAGCAGTTCGATCAGCGTGAACGCTGACCGCGTGTTCATTTTCATCGGGTGAATCTCCATTCAAATAATTATTACTATTTATTAAATCTCTCTTATGCTCAGTGCATAATACATGCCATATTGCCTGGAAATCAAAATATTTTCAATAAACTGTAATTCATAACAACCTTTTTTATCGCGTTCTGAATAACTATAACATTTATTAATGACAAAGCCTGCGATTAATAATCGCAGGCTTGAAATAGTTATTGCATTTAATTGTCAATTGAATGCATATAGAAGCAGGAAATAATCAGCGAGTGAAAACTATGAGTGTGAAATATTTCACGCTATGAGCTCTGGTATAACGGTTCCATAAACATCCGTAAGCCGGAAATCTCTGCCGGCGTAGCGGTAAGTGAGCTTCGTATGATCGAATCCTAGGAGTTTTAAGATGGTTGCGTGCAGATCATGGACATGCACGGGCTTGTCCTGAGCCTTAAAACCGAAATCATCCGTTTCGCCGTAAACCTGGCCGCCTTTCACGCCGCCACCCGCCATCCACATCGAAAATCCATAATGATTATGGTCTCTGCCATTCTGTTTGCCGGCGTTCGCGCCCGGAGTTGGAAGCTCGACTGTGGGAGTCCGCCCGAACTCACCTCCCCAGATTACCAGTGTATCTTCGAGCATTCCACGCTGTTTCAGGTCTTTCAGCAGCGCAGCGATAGCCTGGTCGCACTCCATACCAAGTTTCTTATGCTCGGTTGCCAGGTCATCGTGATTATCCCATGGCTGGCCTGCGCCATGATAGAGCTGGATGTAGCGGACACCTTTTTCCAGAAGCCGCCTGGCTACGAGTACCTGTCTGGCGTACATTCCATCTCCGTACATTTTGCGAATATTTTCCGGTTCTTTGGAAATGTCGAAGGCATCGGTAGCGTCCATCTGCATTCGGTAGGCGAGCTCGAAGGACTGTATACGTGATTCGAGCTGCATATCGTCCGCGCGCTGTTTGAGATGCTGTTCGTTCAGCGAATGCAGTAAGTCGAGCTGTTCCCGCTGCTGCACAGGCGTTTCATAGTTATTCTTGATATGCTCAATAATCTTTTGTATATCTTTTTGGGCGGGATCGATGTAGGTTCCCTGGTAGATTCCAGGAAGAAATCCAGCCTGCCAGTTCTGGGTATCTTGGATTGGATAGCCGTGCGGGCACATCGCAATAAATCCTGGCAGGTTTTGATTCTCGGATCCCAGGCCATACGTCACCCACGAACCCATGCTTGGCCTTATAAGCCGGGCATCCCCGCAGTTCATCAGCAGGAGGGATGGTTCGTGATTGGGCACATCCGCATGCATCGAGCGAATTACTGCTATATCATCGATACACTCTCCGACATGGGGGAACACATCGCTCACCTCGATGCCGCTTTTGCCATATTTTTTGAACTCAAAGGGGGACTTCATGCAGGTTCCCGTTTTGCGCTCGGTGGTTAAGTTGCTGTAAGGAAGCGGCTTACCGTGGTATTTCGTGAGCATGGGTTTCGGGTCGAACGTATCGACGTGTGATGGGCCGCCGTTCATAAACAGGAAGATGACACGCTTGGCTTTGCATGGCAGCGGCGCAAGTTTTGGAGCGAGCGGATTGATGGACTGTTTGGAGACAGACGCAGCCGAACTCGCTGAAGCCGCTTCCGAGGTAAGCACTCCAGCCAGTCCGAGCGCAGCAAATCCATTCCCCATCTGGGAAAGAAGCTGGCGCCGGGTCATAAATCTGTCTTCCCACTTATTTCGATGCTGTTCAGGATCCATTAAAACTCACCCCCGTAGAGCGCAGTACAATAGTACAAGTCTGAAATTACAGAGCTCATCTTCAATCGACAGGATATACGATAACGATTAATCGATAAAACAAAATTCGTTGGTCATGAGCAGCGCCTGCACATAACGTTCCCATGCGGAAAGAGGCGCAATATCTGATTTTTTGTCGCCTTCATAAGCAGCTGTTCTCGCGAGAGAGGAGCTGGATGCCCGCTTTAAGAAATCAAGGCCCAGCTGCAACTCGGAGGGCGCGGGATCTCGTTCGAACAATATCTGGTATATCTGTTTGATCTTACCAGAATCCTCGGAAATCGAAGAAACTTCCGTTCGATGCAGCAGCGCTTGAGACTGCTGGACAACAAAGGGGCTGTTCATCATAAAAAGTGCCTGCTGTGGAACAGTGGTCTGAAAACGCTGTGCGCTGCTGACATCCGGGCTGGCGAAATCGAATGTTCGGAAGAGACCGGGAAGATTCTGGCGTTCGATAAATCCGTATAATGTCCGCCGATGAGAAAGCGGAGCTTCCAGAATATCTACCGAGGGCCCGCCCATTTTGAGGTCAATCTGACCGGAGACAGTCAGCAGCGAATCGCGCAAAGCTTCCAGGTCGAGGCGCTGTCTGTTCTGATGTGCAAGCAGCCTGTTTTCAGGATCTTTCAAAAATGTCGGCGGGCTTGCCTCGCTGCCTTCCTGGTAGACACTCGAAAGCAGCATCATTTTGTGCAGCTTTTTAATCGACCATCCGCCTTCTATAAATTTAGCCGCAAGATAGTCGAGAAGTTCTGGATTGGTGGGCGGTTCGCCTCGGAATCCAAAATCACTGGGAGTGCGCACCAGACCTTTGCCGAAGTGATATATCCAGACACGGTTCACCAGGACACGAGCCGTGAGTGGGTTATCTCTGCTGGCGATGGCACGTGCGAGTTCCAGACGGCCGCTACCGTTGATGAACGGCTGGCGATTTGGCCCGGAGAGAATCTGCAGAAACTGAAGTGGAACTGCATCGCCGACGTTCCCGGGGTTGCCTCGAATAAACACGTGTGCATCGAATGGAGTCGGATTATCCTGAAGAGCCATCGCGAAATCCGGCTTTTCCGGCATGTTTTTATTCAAATCTGTCAGTAAGGAATCCAGGGATTTCAGCCGATCCAGTTCGTCCTTCGGAAAATAGGGAGAGAGCTTCTTAAGCTGGTCATTATCCGGAAGCTGATCTGGGCGGAGCTGCTGCAAAGCGACCTTTGCTGCATGCTCCATCGCTTTCGGGTCTTTTTCCACCAATTTTCGAAGTTCGGCCGTGCGATTCAGCAGAAGATCGGTGCGCTGCTTGGTGGTATCTCGAATTTTCTTCTGCTGCGCTTCATAAGGCTCCGCAATAGTTTTTGGGGAGATGGCAGGCTCTGGATCCGGTTCGTGTGCGCTTGCAAAAATACCGTATAGGGAGTAGTAATCTTTGGCTGGTATTGGGTCGAATTTGTGATTATGGCAGCGCGCGCAGGCAACAGTCAGTCCCATCAGGCCGCGACAGGTAACATCAATCCTATCATCATTTATG
>JBBRDM010000020.1:0-42893 GCA_038203935.1 Chthonomonadales bacterium | reverse complement strand
CGGAGCCAGCACCCACCATTCCACCCGTGTAAGATCAGGCAGATGGCGATTCTTATCGTTATTCACCGGGCCGAGCATAAGCCGCTGGAACCACCACAGCATATAAACCGCCGATAAAATCATACCGGTTGCAGCGAGCGCAGTCGGGAGATAACCACCCGAATCGGACACCCAGCTACCCAACAGAATGGGGAACTCCCCTACAAATCCATTGAAGAACGGTACCGCAATGCTTGCCAGCGTTGCGATGAGCAGCATGGTTGCAAGCAGAGGCACGATTTTCTTCAGTCCGCCAAACTGTGTTATCTCGCGGGTATGGCGCCTGTCGTAGAGCATGCCGACTATGAAGAAGAGCATTGGTGTCGATATGCCGTGATTGATATTCTGGATCAGCGCGCCCATCATTCCGACACGTGTAAAGGTGAAGATTCCCAGCACTACAAATCCCAGGTGTGCCACAGACGAGTAAGCGACGAGTTTCTTGGCGTCGGTCTGAACTGCAGCCACTATAGAACCGTAGACGATTCCAATAATAGACAAAATGATAAATACCGTGGAAGCAGACTGAGCCTGAGCCGGAAACATTGGAAGGCAGAATCGCAGAAAGCCATAAGTTCCCATTTTCAGCATGACGCCCGCAAGGATGGCGCTTCCAGCAGTGGGCGCTTCCACGTGCGCATCTGGCAGCCAGGTGTGAAAAGGAAACATTGGGACTTTGATCATAAATGCCAGAGAAAACGCCGCGAACATCCACATCAGCATTTTGGGATTAAAATGGAAGAGCATCGACCCGGCATGGCTATACTGGTTCGAGAGGTCGATGACATTGAACGAACCTGTTACCAGATAGACTCCGATAATCGCCACCAGCATAAATATGCTGCCTGCGAAAGTGTAGAGGAAGAACTTTATGGCGGCGTAGATTCTGTTCTCATGCCCGAATATTCCTATCAGGAAGTACATCGGGATAAGCATCGCTTCCCAGAACACATAGAACAGCACGAGATCCAGCGCACAGAAGACACCGATCATTCCTGTTTCCAGAAGGAGCAGGAAGATCATGAACTCTTTTAAGCGCGTTTTGACGGTAGTGGAGTAGAGAACGCTCAAAACCATCAAGAATGTGGTCAGAACGATCAGCATCATGCTGATGCCGTCGACACCCATCCGGTAGTGAATGGAGAGCGCACCAAACGTAATCCACTTCGCATCTTCGAGAAACTGCATGTTTCTCATATTCGAATTGACGTAACTGCTTTGGAACGAGGCGAACATCAGTATGGAGATGACGAAATTCACAATGACGAAGAAAAGCGCAGTTCCATTTATCAGACTGCGTGCCGGGTCATCGACTTTGGCCGGCGGCAGTGCGTGATCATCATGCGCTGAGTCATCGTGGCTGTCTACCTGATCTTTCGGTTTCGGCAGAAACATCAGGACGAACGCTCCCAGAAGTGGGAGGAAGGTCATGACGCTCAGTATACAGGGTATTGGGGATTGCGGCATCGTAACCTCTAGGGTGTCAATTTGTTATATTTGAAGAGCAGAGCAGCTACCAGAGAAACAACTCCGATAAGCATCGCCAGGGCATAGTTTCTTACATATCCGGTCTGGAGGCGGCGTGTAACGCTGCTGATTCCGCTCACCGATTTGGCTGTGTTGTTCACCGTTCCATCGATCAAGCCGGCGTCTACGCCCTTCCACAGAATTCTCGTTGCGAACCATCCGCCGAACTGCAGGAAGAAGGCGTTATATATCTTGTCGAAGTACCACTTGTTGATGAAAATATTGTAAAGTGGATTTTTAACTTTGTTCGCTTCGGGGCTGAGTTCGCCGGTTTTCATATTCGCCGAATACCGCATCTTTGCATAGGATAAGCCAGCAACTGCAACTATGGTCGAGATGATATAGCCGGCATACGGTGAATTATCAAGAAAACTCTCTCCCGGTTTTAGCGGACCGAGGCTGAGGGGAGCCACGGATGACTCTAAAAACTTCTCAAACCATTTTGTGATCGGCCCAACCACAGCTCCGAATCCGATTGCCAGCGCTGCCAGCACATAAAGCGGGAGGAGCATAGAAGGCGGCGATTCGTGCACGCTGCCTGTGCCATGTCCGTGATGATCGGCAGGATGCTCTTCGCCGTGAGCCTCCATTGCATGGGCATCCGCATGGGCATGGTCGTCTTCATGTTCGTCAAAATTGCTGTGGTGATGCGCTTCCAGTTCACCATCGACAAATCGGGCGTCCGTGTAGAAGGTCTTCCACATCATTCTGTTCATGTAGAACGCCGTCATCAGCGCAGTGATCAGTCCGATGACGTAGAGAATCATTCCGCTGCCCCAGGGAGATTTGGAGGCGCTGTCCAGAATCTCATCCTTACTCCAGAATCCGGAGAGAGGCAGTATTCCCGCAATGGCGTAGGTTCCGATAAACATCAGCCAGTAGGTTTTCGGGATGAGTTTTTTAAGGCCGCCCATCTTGCGCATGTCCTGCTCGCCGTGCATGGAGTGGATGACAGCGCCAGAGCCAAGGAACAAGAGCGCTTTGAAGAACGCATGCGTGGTCACGTGGAACATTCCCGCGGTGAAGTTACCTACGCCGCAGGCCAGAAACATGTAGCCGAGCTGGGAGACGGTGGAGAAGGCAAGTACGCGCTTAATATCGTTCTGAACCAGACCGATAGTTGCCCCCATGACGGCCGTTGCCAGCCCGATCCAGGCCACCAGCTGCATTGCCTGAGGTGCCTGCACAAACAGCCAGGAGCATCGCGTCACCATAACAACTCCTGCAGTAACCATCGTAGCGGCATGGATCAGTGCAGATACAGGTGTCGGCCCAGCCATAGCGTCTGGCAGCCAGACCCAGAGGGGAATCTGCGCGGATTTACCCATAGCCCCTACAAACAGAAGGATACAGATCACCGTTATCATCGGCGATCCCCAGAGTGGCGGCAGCGAAGAAAGCGCATGTCCGACTGCATCTTTATGCGCCGCTGCCAGCTGCATCACCCCGGTTTCGTGCGCGTTGAAAAACGATAGCGTTCCGAATACACTCCAGATCGCCATCATTCCCAGTGCAAATCCAAGATCACCAACCCGGTTTACGATGAATGCTTTGTTACCGGCTTTTGCGTTGTTGACATCGGTATACCAGAAACTGATGAGGAGATACGAGCAGCTTCCTACGCCTTCCCAGCCGACGAACATCAGCAGGAAATTTTCGCCAAGCACGAGGAGCAGCATCATGAAGATAAAGAGGTTGAAATAGGTGAAAAAACGTGGCTGTTCCCTGTCGTCCGCCATATAGCCGGTTGCGTAGATATGGATCAGGCCGCCAACGCCGGTGACAATCATCGCCATCAGCATAGAAAGCGGATCTAATAACAGCCCGAAATTAACGCGAAAACCACCGAAGTTGATCCACGGAACCTCCGGCGACATCCCTGGAATCAGCGGTGCAAAAAAGCGATGGTCCGGTGCGGGCCACACGTCTTTGAACAGCACATAGAGTGTTACTGCGAATGCTGTCAGGACTACGCCCGGGCCAATAATCGAGACCACGCGTTTCTGAGTATCTCTGTTTTTAATCAGATAACCTGAAAATGTATTGAAGGCAAAACCGAGCAGCGGCAGCCAGACTATCAACCACGCAAACGACGGCATCAGTGCTTACTCCTAACAGAGCGCGAGAAAGGCCAGAATGTTTTAATAGGTGAGATTTTCATTATGAGAGCAAGCCTGCTATGCAGCACACACACATGCAGCCGGCATATGAAAAACTTAGAACTTCATCAAATTCACTTCATTGATATCTATGGTTTCACGGCTTCGGAATATCGCCACAATGATTCCAAGTCCGACTGAAACTTCTGCGGCGGCTACCGCCAGGGCGAAGATTACGTACATCTGGCCGTTGATCTGGCCGAAATGCCTTCCGAGCGCGACGAAAGTCACGTTGACCGCATTCAGCATCAGCTCTACACACATAAAAATCACAATCGGGTTGCGCTTGATCAAAACTCCCATCACGCCGATGGAGAAAAGAACTGCGGATAAAATCAAATAGTGCTGGGTTCCGACATCGGAAAACATGTTCAGACCTTCCTTTTCGCCATGACGATGGCACCAATCACAGCAACAAGAAGCAGTATGGAAGTAATTTCAAACGGAAACAGCCAGGGCAGTTTGGGATTGAATAAACTGAGGCCAATCGCTTCTACCGTTCCCTGGAACTGAGTCACTTCTGCGCGGCTTTCTGCCTGGGGAAGTGTGATCAAAGCCTGGGACCAAATCAGAAGCACCACAAAAAATATTCCCAATCCAACGGCAATCGGTTTTTGTATAGTTCCTTTTTCAATCAGCGCCTCCGGAGAACCCAGATTGAGAAGCATGATGACAAAAAGGAACAGCACCATGATGGCGCCGGCATAGACTATTACCTGAACCGCGGCAAGAAACTGAGCGGACATAAGGATATAGAATACGGCCACGCAAAGAAAAGTGATGACAAGATTAAGTGCGCTGCGTACCGGATTTTTCGTGACGATCATCATGATCGCGGAGAAAACCGAAATGAGCGACAATATCCAAAAACCTACAGACTCACCAGACATTAAGTATTCTTATCCTCAATTTTCAAGCCAGGCTAGATGATAGTAACGGTTACAATAATTCCAGAGAGAATGATCATCTTACTCTGCGCGCAGGAAGTGTTCGAGATATCGGTATTGCAGGCTGTCCCGGATTCGACAAGGCGTTATATTGTACAGGTTCGGGTTCATCAGCAGCAGCATCTGCCTGACCCGGTGAGGCGGATGAAGGAGCCTCCGGTTCCGTAAAACGCGCTTCCTGGGGAACCAGGTTTTTCACTGCGGGATATCGCTCAATGAGCAGATCCGTACCAAGGTTCATCCCTGCAATAATGAAAAGCCATACCAGCCCGATCGGCAGCAGTCTCTTCCAGCCCAAATTCATAAGAGCATCGTATCTCAGTCTCGGCAGGGTGCCTCTCAGCCAGGTATAGAAGAACACTCCTCCCATGATTTTAATGATCATCCAGACGAAACCCGGAATGAGCGTGAATGGCACTACATTGAGTGGAGGAAGCGGGCCGCCCCAGAACATCGCTGCATTTAAGCCGCTGACGATCAGCATCGCGACATATTCAGCGGTAAAAAACATGGCAAATTTAAGAGAGGTGTATTCCGTGTGGAATCCTGCGACGAGCTCGGATTCGGCTTCAGGAAGGTCGAAGGGCGCTCTATTCGTCTCCGCAATCATTGCAATGGTGTAGACCACCACCGGAACGATCAGACTGCGAATCCAGAACCAGCAGAGTACACTCCCGCGCAAAATTTCAGGGGCTCCGGCAAATGGCAGAATATTTTGAGAATCTACAATCTTATTCAGCTGCAGCGATCCCGCCATTACTATCACGCATAGCAGTGCAAGTCCCATCGCGAGTTCATAACTGATTAGCTGAGCGGATGCGCGCAGCCCGCCAAGCAGAGAGTATTTATTATTGGAAGACCAGCCAGCCATTACCACGCCATAGACCTGCAGCGAGGACATCGCGAGAATATAGAGCAGTCCGATATTAACGTTCCCGGCAGTGAGCGGGACTGTGAAAGGAACTCCATTTGCATGTTCAAAATGAATATTTTGCAGCGGCAGGGTAGCCGCAGCAGATATCGAAGTTATTACGGCGATGGAAGGGGCGATATGGTAGAGGCTGACATCGATATTTTTTGGCCGCGCATCTTCTTTAAAGAAAAGTTTGACGACATCCGCAGTCGACTGCAGCAGCCCGCGAGGCCCGACTCGGTTCGGGCCGGATCGATCCTGCATCAGTGCAAGAACTACCCGCTCGATCCAGATCAGCATGGGAAGAATAGTCAATATAAAACCGACACATCCTACGACCGCGATGTAGGGAACGAGAGAAGGCAGATGAACGCCGTGAAAATATTCCGGAAAAATAAATAGATGATTAAACTTTTCGAGCATAACCGCTCCTGCAGACAGAGGGCTTGAGCATCAGGCTGCCCACTATCTGCGATGTCGAGTTTCAGAATCAGGATCTTACTGGCGGTGTATAGATCGCTGTAAAAATTTTATTGCTTTTGGAGATCGAACTCAAATTCCAGCGTGTACCGGATTCACCCAGGCTTTTTAGAGTGAGGCCGGCGTATGGAGTTACGGTTTCAGATATCTCTTTGAAAATATCCGATGCTGAAAACGGCATCAGGGAGCCATCGATCATTGCGGCAAGTTCCGAGAATATCAGCCAGTCTGCTTTTATATCTCGCGATATTTCAAAAGCTTTGTCGATACGCTGGATTCGTCTTTCACAGTTCGTGAAGGATCCTTCCTTTTCAGCAAAACTCGCAGCGGGTAAAACCAGATCTGCAAGAGATGCGGTTTCCGTCATTGTTAGTTCGCTGACTACCACGAAGGGGCATTTGTACAGTGCATTTTGCACGAGAGCAGGATCATGATAGTGCTCTACCAGTTGATCCCCGGCGATCCATATCGTCTGCAATTCACCGCGTGCGGCAGATTCTAATATCTGCTGCGTATTCTTGCCAGGCGAGTTTAGCGGAGTATATCCCGGACCATAATTTGGCAGCATTCCCATATCTTTTGCGCCCTGGGAGTTCACGTCCAGTTCTGGAATATTCAGATTATCGGAATTTCCGGTGGCCAGCATCAGATTTCCCAGTGCGGCTGCTATTGTTTCGAAATGCGGATGTTCTCGAATTTCCTTGCCTGCAATCAGCGCCATCGGGCCTTTTGCGAGTGCTCGGGCCGCCTCGGTAATAAGTTCGGCGGCTACTCCGGTCTCGGCAGCAGCTTTAGCGGGTGTCCACTCTGTGACACTCTGCTGCAGCCCTTTGAGATCGACGCTTGTGTTGGCAGGAAGAAGGTTTTCCGTGAAAAGTACGTTTAGAATTCCATTCAAAAGCGGTATTTCAGCTCCGTGCCGGTAGATCATTTCCACCGATGCAAAATCTCCAACATTCGGCGATGCCGTATCTTTGACAGAAATTGCGGAAACGACCGATGCACCACGGAATCGATACGCTTTTCGAACCCGAAGAAAAATAATGGGGAGTTCATCCGCCAGCGCCGAACCAATTACGAAAATTGACTTCATGTCCTGAAGCTGTGCAATGGAGTTTCCCATGCCGTGATATCCAAATCGATCTGCCAACAGGGCCGTTTCAGATTGCTGATATCTGCCTGTTCGCGAATCGAGATTAGAACTGCCCAGTGTTTTTCTGAAAAACTTTTGAAACTGGAAGTTATCCTCATTGGTAAGATGCGCTCCGCCAATCCCCGCAGAGTTTGCACCGGCAGCTTTCAGTTTTTCGGCGAGAAGCGAATAGGCCTGCGTCCAGCTAATCGGTGAAAATACACCATTCGATTTTAGCAGCGGAGTCGTCAGCCGGTCATCTGAGGACACGTAATCATGGCCGAATTTGCCTCGGTCACAAGTCCACTCTTCATTCACATCTTCATTAAGCCGCGCGTTCACGCGCAGCAGTTTATCCTGTCGAAAATCAATTTTAATATTACAGCCGTTGGAACATCGGGTACATATTGATTTTTGTGAATGGAGATCCCAGGGCCGTGCCTTAAAACGGTAGGATTTTGAGAGCAGCGCCCCAACCGGGCAAAGTTCTATAACATTGCCGCTAAACTTGCTCTGATACTGGGTGTCGGCGAATGTATTTACTTCCATGTCGGCGCCGCGTTTCAGAAAGCCGAGCTGCGCATCCCCGCTAATATCTTCGGTGAATCGAGTGCAGCGTGCACAGTGAATGCAGCGCTCTCTGTCGAAGACCACGTTTTCCGCAATGGGATAGGCTTTGGGGAAGTGGCGTTTCTCCTCGATATATCTGGAGGTGGGCGGCCCATAAAATAGGGTGTTGTTTTGAAGCGGGCATTCGCCGCCGCGGTCACAGATCGGGCAGTCCAGAGGATGATTTATCAGCAGAAATTCCAGAACGCCTTTTCTGTCTTTAACGATTTTCGGAGTTTCCGTCAAAACAACCATGCCTTCGGCAGCCGGCATAGTGCAGGCAGCCTGCGGCTTGGGCATCATGCGGACTGTGCCATCCGGCCCCGGCATTCCCACTTCGACAAGGCACATTCTGCAGTTCGCAGCGTCGCCTTTGGAAAGCCGTGGATGATAACAGAAATAAGGCACATCGACGCCTACTCGCCTGGCGCTCTCGATGAGATTTTCGTTTTTAGGAACCTGTACATCCAGACCATTTATTTTAATATTCACTAAATCTGCAACGGGAGCATTTAGTGACGGCTCGGTCTGTGTAAGTCGATTGTCGGACATAAAAGTGATCACCCTCAGCGAGCGGATAAGGATTGAATTCCGTGTTTAAACTCAGCGTATAGTGTACCGTAAAGTTACGGGTATTTAGGCTGGTGTCAATGTCAGCAGTGGATTTACCACCTCAGGGGACGGAGGCACTGCGTCTTTTCCAACCGGGGAGCGTTTGTATTCGATCCAGTATTCAAACTCTTCTCGGAATGCTTTGATAGCTCCTACTATGGGCCAGGCAGCTGCATCGCCAAGGCCGCAATAGGAGCGGCCGTCGATCTGCGAGCAGACATCCAGGAGCAGTTCGATGTCATCCTTCTGACCGTTGCCAGATGTAATTCGATCCATAATTTTATAGATCCAGCGGGTGCCCTCGCGACAGGGAGTGCATTTTCCACAGGATTCGTGCATGTAAAACTCGGCAGTTCGCTTCATAAGCAGCACTACATCAGTGCGGTCATTGAACGCCATAAATCCACCCGATCCGAGCAGGGTACCATTAGCGGCGCAGCTTTCGTAGTCGAGATTGATCTTGGTGCACTGTTCCGCAGTCATGATCTGGACGGAAGATCCACCCGGGATGACTGCCTTGAGCTTCCCGCCTTTGATTCCCCCGGCCGTCTCTAGAAGTTCAAGCAGTGGAGTGCCCATCTCGATTTCATAGTTTGCCGGCTTGTGTACATGGCCGCTCACGGATATAATTTTGGTTCCTTTGCTTCGTTCGGTACCAAGCTTAGCATAGGCTTCTCCACCATTTGCTAACATCCAGGCCGCAGCGCAGTAAGTCTCGACATTATTTATAAGAGTAGGAGACTGCCATACGCCAGATACAGTAGGAAGCGGCGCATGCGGAAATTTGAGCCTCGGGTTTCCGCGTTCGCCCATAAGGCTGCTCATCAGCGCGGATTCTTCACCGCATTCATAACTGCCAGCGCCTAAATGAATGTAGAGATCGTAGTTAAAACCTTCTATGCCAAGAATGTTTTTCCCCAGATATCCTTTTTTATAGGCTTGATCGATTGCTTTTCGCACCTGCCATGCGGGCTCAACGTACTCACCACGGATATAGACGTAGCCTGCCGTAGACGATGTGGCGTAACCAGCGACAATCATGCCTTCGACCAGAGTATGCGCCAGCTTGAGCATGAGTTCACGGTCTTTGTAGGTTCCGGGTTCACCTTCGTCTGCGTTACAGATGACATAGTGCGGAATATCGTAGTTTTTGGGCAGGCCATTCCATTTAATCCAGGTA
This sequence comes from Chthonomonadales bacterium, assembly GCA_038203935.1. Classification (GTDB taxonomy): domain Bacteria; phylum Armatimonadota; class Chthonomonadetes; order Chthonomonadales; family Chthonomonadaceae; genus JANXSG01. Next base: position 33,295 of record JBBRDM010000020.1, on the reverse strand, counting down.
GGAAAACCTGCGCCCCCGCGGCCGCGCAAACCGGACAGCTTGACATCATCGATTACTGCCTGACGCTCCATACCAACCGCTTTTCGGAGGCCGGCATAGCCGCCATGCTTCTCGTAGACATCAATATCTTCGATGTTCGGAACTTCTCTATTAGCAAAAAGTAGGTTCAAGATTCCCATTAATACTCAATCCTTATAGCATTGGTCCGGCTGGTAACACTAAATCCTCAGGTTTTGCGCTCCCTCCGCCAGATTCACTGGAAAGGGGAATATGAATTTTTACAATCGCATCCGCTAATTTAGCAGGGGTGTAGTCTTCGCTGCTGCGGAGTTGATCAATTAGGTTCATCACGTTGTCTTCGGTCAGCTGAGTGAAGTATTTATCCCCGACCTGCATCACCGTTGCGGCCCCACAAAAATCCAGGCACTCCGCTTCAGAGAGTGTAAACTCGCCGTCGGATGTAGTTCCGCCGAGATGAATTCCCAGCTCGTGCTCTAATTTGTGAACGATGTCATAGGCGCCCAGCACTGCACAGGTGAGGCAGGTGCAAACTTCCAGATGGTGACGCCCGCGTTTACGCAGGTTATACATCGTATAGAAAGTGGCGACACCTTCGACTTCACTAAAAGAGAGACCCAAGCGGTCCGCGGTTTCCTGGATAGCGGATGGAGTCAGGTAACCGCCGTATTCGCGCTGTGCAATCCAAAGCGTTGGCAGGCAGGCTGCTTTTCGCTCGGGATAGTGCGAGGCGATCTCTTCCATCTCGGCGATTGCGGCCGGTGAAAATCGCTGTTCTTTTATTGGATCAGGCTGCGGTACACGGACGCCCGATGACTCACTTGATGACATTCAGAATAACCCTCTGTGCACAAGCGATGAGCTGATTCTCTTCGCTATATCGTGCCAATGTTCTGATGGGCACATATTTGTGTCCGGCGAAAACTTGCTTAAAATCAGAAAGAAATAAACTGTTGCGATGAAACTGCTACCTATCTATTTCACCGAGAACGATGTCGATGCTGCCAATTATGGCGACTACGTCTGCAATTAAACGTCCTTCGCACATCTTGGAAAGCGCACCCAGATTCATGAAGCTCGGCGGCCGCATGTGGGCGCGCCATGGCCGGTTGCTGCCATCACTCACGATATAAAAGCCTATTTCACCCTTGGGGGATTCAAGTGGGACGTAAGTCTCACCGGCTGGAGGGTAGAAGCCTTCCGTCCAGAGCTTAAAGTGATGGATGACCGATTCCATGCTGCTGTCCATCTCGGAGCGCGGTGGAGGCACGATCTTTCTGTCCGAAATATTGATCGAGCCGGTCGGCATATTTTCGATACACTGCTTGATAATTTCGCGGCTCTGATACATTTCCGCCATTCGAACACGATATCTATCGAAAACATCACCAAATTTTCCGGTAGGAATATAGAACTCAAAATTTTCGTATCCGCTGTAGGGGACGGCTTTTCGAATGTCGTGTGCTACTCCGGAACCTCGAAGTGTCGGGCCGCTGACTCCGTAGGACAAACAGTCTTCCGCAGAGATCACGCCGATTCCCTGAGTCCTGTCTCTCCAAATTGGGTTGGAATCGAGCAGGTTTTCCAGTTCTTGAAGAGCGCGTGGAAAATCGTCGCAGAACTCTTTGCCTCGTTCCAGCCAGCCAAGTGGAGTGTCGCCGCGCAGGCCGCCTGGAACGATCCAGGATGGCATCATACGTACCCCAGACATCGACTCGGTCATATTGAGAAGTTTTTCGCGCTGCTGGAAAGCGTAAAAGAAAATCGTCATCGCGCCTATGTCGAGAGCATGGGTGCCCAGCCAGACCATATGACTGGCAATCCTTTGCATCTCCATCAGCATGACACGGAGATACTGAGCGCGAGGCGTTACTTCTATTCCCAGAAGCTTTTCAACCGACAGCGTATAAGCAGCATTATTGATGTGCGCTGACAGGTAATCCATGCGGTCCGTGAGGGTGACTGCTTTGAGATAGGTTTGGTATTCCATCTCTTTTTCGATGCCGGTATGCACATAACCGATATGCGGCGTCGCATGCACAATCAACTCGCCATCCAGCTCCAAAACGATCCGCAGAACACCGTGCGTGCTCGGATGCTGCGGCCCCATATTGACGATCATAGTCTGATCATCGAGCGCATCTATCTGAACACCGGTTTGCAGCTGGGCTGTATCTTTAATCTCTTCTAAATCTATCGCCATCTGAGGATTCCTTCAAGCTGGATATGCTTGATTGTCTATCACGAATTGCGTTTGAAAGACGAATTTATTTTTTAATACGGGTGTTTTCAACATCCGGAATTGATGCGGCCGGGGGCAGCCAGCTATGGCTTGGCGGTGCCTTTGTATTTTTCCCCTTGAGTATCCCCTGTATGCCCTGAGTAAGATTCTCCGGGATGCTGAACGGGAATTTCTGCGACGGACGGGCCGAGCTTGCCGCCTGGGAACTGCACCCGTTCCCCGCCGAGCGGGTAGTCTTTACGCTGTGGATTCCCGACCCAGTCATCCGGCATCAATATGCGGCGAAGATCAGGATGTCCTTCAAATCGTATTCCGAACATATCGTATATCTCGCGTTCGGGAAAATCTGCTCCGGCGTAGACCCCGGTAATCGACGAAACCACAGTGTCGTCTGCTGGAACGCGAACGATCAGGAATATGCGATGATTTTTACCGTACGTCGTGCCCGCTTTTTCATACTGCAGCGAGTAGAGGTTATAGATAACTTCGAAACGGTGTGTTGGTTTTTTATCTAAATAATCGACTGCGAGGCACTCGGAGAAGAAATTGTACTGCAGGTCGGAATCGTCACGAAGGTAGGTACATACCTCAACAATCTGGTCTCTAGCAATAGTTATACGAGTATCGCCTCGAAACAGTTCGACATTCAGTACGGCGGAGGGAAACCGGGTTCTTAATTTCTGTTCTTCTAGTCGAATCTGTTCTGACGGCGGTTCTGCAGTCTGCTGGCTCATCGGAAACTTCCTTCTACTTCAATAACTTTTCGCGGCGCGGGTCTGGCGTGTAGGTGTTCTGCCGTTCCAAAGTTTGGAACTCTTCCTGAGAACTGGCTCCATAGACTGGAAGGCGCGGCCCTACAGGCACTTTACTCAGATCCACCGGACCGGAATCTTCATTTCCAAAGCTGATTTTTGGCCTCTTGGCGACGACTTCGGGTGTAATCACGTCGGTGTTGGGAGTTTGTTCACTCTCGTCCCAATCCAGAGCGCCTTTACCAAGAATGTAGAAATATCCCACAAACAGTATGATGACAAACACTGCCATCTCACTGAAATAAAATATCTTCATTCCGATATGCTGCTGATTGTAAGTGACAGCCCAGGGATATAGGAATACCGTTTCGATATCGAAAACTATGAAGAGCATCGCAATGAGGTAGAACTTGATGGGGAAGCGTTCTCGGGCGCTGCCAACAGGAAGTATTCCGCATTCATATGGGAGAGATTTGTAGATATTTGGTTTTTTCGGCCCTAATAAGAATGACCCGACTACCATGGCGACTGCGACCGCGGTGGCCACGATGATCATCACCAGTATCGGAAGGTAACTGCTCGCCATGCGGACACTCCTCCGTGTTCAACCAACTCTATTCCCTAAGTTCATGTTCGGGTAAAGTTACTGTGAAGTTTATCACAAATATCTCAATCGAATCAACCTCTGCGTCGATTTGTTTGAATTTATTTTAAAACCGCCGAGCAAATGTCGACGAATTTCACTTGATTATAGTAGCATTTGAGCAGATTAAATCCGGAACTAATCCACGAGAACCACACATATTTTCCTGTGATAATGCTAATGGAGCACATCGATTGCATGTCCAGAAAAGTTGTATAAAATTACAAAATATACAGCTATACCTGGATGTGATTTCAAAATCAATACAAATTAAAATTATCAGAGCTATGAATTGTCGGATTATAGAATTAATTATGATTGAGGTTGGAAACATTGCTTATCGGTGCGAATATCAAGGTTTCTATTTGTCACGCGAAGTCCGCGAAGCCGCGAAGAAAAGCAAATAAGACATCATTTAATAAATATTGCTTAAATCAACTTGAGGAATTATCTATGTTTTTCTTCGCGGCTTCGCGGACTTCGCGTGAGGAAATAAAAATTAACATGCTTAGAAATTTAAGCAACAGCAGATTTTAATTACCTGACGCGTCCATCGAAAAGAACGAATCCATTTTAACACTTGGCGGTTGAAAAGAAGTTTTCAATGTCAGATGGAGGTTATAACGTGAATATTTGATTCTGATTATTAATCGTGAATATTTGATTCTGATTATTAAAGACGGTTCAAGATTTGCTTTATAATCTAGTATAGATTGTTTCCCAGTGTAATGCCGGGCAAGAATTCACATCTAAATAGGCATAATATAATCACATAAAATTAAGTCTTGACATATGAACAATACTGTGATATACTTCCGAATAGACAGTAATACGTGCAGGCGTTCAGCATTGTGGACCGCCTCATCCGCCCAAGCACCTCGCCTCCGCTGGGAACTTATCCATTCGTTTAAGACGCACTGATTCTCTCGAATGTACTACGTTCCTGATCAACATATAGTTGTGTTGACCCGGTCGGTTTTTTTCAAATCTTCACTGTCTGCCTAGCCAAGAGTAACTTATGTCATCCCATCCCGTTGTCCCCTCTGAAGTAACTGCCGAAGCGACGAGCGAGCTGATTCTCGTATTGGATTTTGGCGCTCAGTATACACAGCTAATCGCGCGCAGAGTGCGTGAGTGTAAGGTCTACTGCGAGATCGTTCCATTCGATACTTCGCTGGAGGTCATCGCTTCTAAAAAACCTTGCGGCATTATCTTCTCGGGAGGACCCTCCAGTGTTTACGAGCCAGGCGCGCCGCATGCCGATCCAGGAATATACGATCTGGGATTTCCGCTTCTGGGAATATGCTATGGGCTGCAGCTCATGTCGTATCAGCTTGGAGGCAAAGTCGAAGGCGCTGGAAAACGGGAATATGGACTTGCGGAGCTTACTGTCTCCAACCCAAATCCTCTCTTCGAGGGCTGCGCTGAGAGCGGCGATAAACTCTCCTGCTGGATGAGCCACGGCGATAAGGTGATCGAACCTCCCTCTGGATTTGAGATCACTGCTTCCACAGAGAGCGCCCCGGTTGCAGCGGTTGCCAACTTCTCGCGAAAACTATTTGGAGTACAGTTCCATCCCGAAGTGGCACATACGCCTTTTGGGAAAGACCTGCTTAAAAATTTCCTGTTCGGCCCGTGTGGATGTACAGGCACCTGGACGCCCGGGCATTTTGTGGATGAAGCGGTTATCAAAATTAGAGAGACGGTTGGCGATGCGGGAGTGGTCTGCGGAGTTTCCGGCGGAATAGACAGCTGCTGCGTAGCGGCGCTTATGCATAAGGCCATCGGAAACCAGCTCACCTGCATTTTTGTAGACCATGGCCTCCTGCGCAAAGGGGAAGCGGAGCAGGTGCGGGACGACTTTGCAGCCTCCTTCGGAATCAACCTTATCTATGCCGATGCACGGGAACGATTCATACGGCGGCTGGAAGGAATCGAAGACCCCGAGCTTAAGCGAAAAATAATAGGTGAGGAATTTGTTCGTGTTTTCGAAGAATATGCCGATAATCTCAGTGGGGTTACTTTTTTAGCTCAGGGCACTCTCTATCCGGATGTGATAGAAAGTGGAGGGAGCAAAGAGTCTGTAACCATCAAGACTCACCACAATGTCGGCGGCCTTCCCGATGATATGACCCTCAAGGTTATCGAGCCGCTTCGTCTGCTCTTCAAAGATGAAGCCCGCGCAGTAGCCGCTGAGCTGGGGCTTCCCGATGAAATTGTATGGCGTCATCCTTTTCCCGGCCCTGGTCTGGCAATTCGAATTCTAGGTGCGGTCACCGAAGAGAAACTGGCGATACTTCGTGAAGCGGACGCCATTTTTATAGAAGAGCTGCGTCTTTCCGGTCAATATAAAAAAATATGGCAGGCTCTCGCCGTACTTCCTTCCATCCGCAGCGTAGGAGTGATGGGGGATCTCAGAACCTATGCCTACCCCATCATAATAAGAGCCGTCACCAGCGAAGATGCCATGACCGCGAAGTGGGCGCACATTCCCTACGAGGTGCTTGAGAAGATCAGCAGCCGGATTGTTAATGAAGTGCCACAGGTAAATAGAGTGGTCTATGATATCAGTACGAAGCCTCCTGCCACGATCGAATGGGAGTGATGTCTTTCACATTGGCGAACAACAAATTGTAAACAGGAGTCTCAGATAATGAGTGTTCCTTTTATAACCGCCAGTCCACCGAGCAGCATGCAGCAAAATGGCCCTACAATTGAAGAATTTATTTCCAGTGATGATATCCATAAGCGTGTGCTGGAACTGGCAATTCAAATTGAAAACGATTTCTGTGATGAGAAATTTCCCCTCCTCCTGGTAGGAGTTCTGAACGGCGCTGCAATTTTCCTGGCTGATCTCGTGCGTGCAATTCATCGTCCCGTGGAGTACGATTTTGTAGCTTTCTCCTCGTATCAGAGCGGAACGGAAACAAGCGGAGTTGTCCACCGATTAAAAGAGCTTTCAATATCCCCTGCAGCTAAGAATGTGATCTTGATTGAGGACATTCTGGATACTGGGGTGACGCTGCGTAAAAGTGGAATTCTTGAATCTCTTGCCGAGCAGCGAGCGCTAAGCGTCCATGTGTGCGTTCTTCTGGATAAACCGTCGCGACGGCGCGTGGATATCACTGCAGACTATGTTGGTTTTACTATTCCAGATCAATTTGTGGTGGGCTACGGCATGGATTTCGATCAAAGATATCGATCGTTGCCTTACATTGGAATAGCAGCTTTTGATAATCCGAAGTAATACATTATTTTATTGGATGATTTGTATTTAGAAAAGACAGCATTCTACTTTAACCTGGGCCTGCAAATACCCATCACTATAATCCCTGAATCTTTTAAATAAGACACTTAATCTATGCGAGGTAACGAGACCGAATGGAAGAAAACCTCAGTTTTAATCTCTCCGATCTGGAGAACAAAAGCCTTAACGACATAAATGAGATGGCGAATTCTCTCGGAGTGGGCAGCAATGGCAACTCACTGCGAAAAGATGAACTCATCAGTCGGATCCTCACGGTTCAGTCAGATCGAAATGGGCTAATCTATGCCAAGGGAATCCTTGAAATTCTGCCCGATGGCTGGGGATTTTTGCGCCGAAGCAATTTTTCACCGCATTCCGAAGATATCTATGTCTCACAGACACAGATAAAACGTTTTGCGCTGAAAACAGGCGATGAAGTAGGCGGCCAGGTACGCCCTCCTAAAGATTCAGAAAAATATTTTGGACTTCTGCGCGTAGAAACTGTCAACGGTGTCGATCCGGAAGTAGCTCGGAACAGGGTAAATTTTGATGACCTAACACCAATTTATCCAAATGAACGTCTCATACTTGAGACAACGAAGACGGAAATGACCGGACGCATTATGGATCTGATCTGCCCGATTGGCAAGGGGCAGCGCGGTATGATAGTCGCTCAGCCAAAAGCTGGTAAAACAACTATCATGAAGTCGATAGCCAATTCGATAGCGCTAAATCATCCGGAATGCCTGCTGATTGTTCTACTGATCGACGAACGGCCTGAAGAGGTAACGGACATTCGCAGATCTGTGAAGGGCGAAGTGGTCAGCTCGACATTTGACGAGACGCCCGAAAACCATATGCGGGTGGCGGATATGGTACTGGAACAGGCAAAACGTCTGGCAGAGAGTAAACGCGATGTCGTCGTTCTGATGGACAGCCTTACCAGGTATACCAGAGCCTCGAATCTTACCGTCAACCCGAGCGGACGAACACTTTCAGGCGGCCTCGATCCGGCAGCCCTCTATCGGCCGAAACGATTTTTTGGGGCTGCCCGTAAAATAGAGGAAGGCGGAAGCCTCACGATTCTTGCAACCGCGCTGGTTGAAACCGGAAGCCGAATGGATGACCTGATTTTTGAGGAGTTCAAAGGTACTGGCAATATGGAAGTAGAGCTTGATCGAAGCCTCGCCGACAAGCGGATCTTCCCCGCGATCTCACTTAAATCGAGCACTCGCCATGATGAACTTCTTTATGATGAAGAGACGCTCAAGCAGATCGGTAAACTGCGCAGACTGCTTCATGGGCTTGATCCGATGGAAGCAACCGAGCTGCTAAAAGATAGGCTTCAGCATACCAAATCTAACAAGGAATTTCTTTTGATGGTCGAGAAAACTATTAAAAGTGATGGGGACTGATGGCAAATAATTCCTGTAATATGCAGGGGATTGCGCGATATTGAAATAGAAGTCAGTAAGACAATGGAGGCAAGTGGTGGGTGATTTCAAAGATCTATTTGGAGATTGGCGGCCCGATGACGATGCTAACAATCGGCCTGATGGCTCTCACCTGGAACCGGAAAATCGGACACATCGGCGTCTTAACGAAAAAGAAGTACGTGTGATCAACGTTTTTGAAGGTCTCATCGAATCCGTTCAGGAAGGCACACCAGTTCAGGCTTCCAGCACCACCTTCGTGCTTCTTCGAGATAATCACGGCAGAGAGTTCAGGATTTTCGTCTTGCGAGATGTCGCGTATTCTATCTCGATGGCTCTCGATAACGAAACCCCTGACCGCCCGTTTACTCACGATTTGATGAAGATGATGATTGAACGTCTTGGCGCATCGGTCGAACGTATTACTATCGATGACCTCTGGCAGGATACCTTCTACGCGAAAATTAGTATCACTCATGGGACAGAAACCATAGATATAGATGCTCGTCCGAGTGATGCTATTGCCATTGCACTCCGTTTTCATGCGCCGATTTATGTTGCCGAATCTGTGTTGGAAGCAGCGCAGCCCGAATCCTGACGATCTTGAATTCGCTCAATAATTTTGTTTGTACAGAGATTTGAACCTCTGAAACGCAGGAAATGGCGATTTAAATGAATACTAAGCGTGCGCTTGGATGCCATGCCCATTGCCATTTCGAGGTATATCTGCTAAAACTTCCACCCTGTATTATGTTCCTTTGGTTCAAATTCGAGACCAACCGTAATGTCTGAGAACAGAATAGTTCTGCTGGATGAGAGCACGGCAAATCGGATCGCTGCTGGAGAAGTGGTGGAACGGCCGGCTTCCGCCGTCAAAGAGCTGGTTGAAAATGCAATCGATGCCGGCGCAACCAAGATTCAGGTGCTGCTGGAAGAGGGCGGAAAGCAGCGGATCATTGTCACGGATAATGGATTTGGAATGTCCCGGGACGATGCGATTTTAGCCCTGCAGCGACATGCCACCAGTAAAATTCGCAATGCAGACGACCTCTTCGATATACGAACTCTGGGCTTCCGTGGTGAGGCTCTTCCCTCCATCGCCTCCGTATCGAACCTCACTCTGACCACCAAGCTAAAAGAGGAATCAGGAGGTATCTGCCTTCGTGTGGAAGGGGGCGAGATCCGTGCTGTTACTGAAATCGCAGCGCGTGACGGCACCACTTTTGATATCACCGATCTCTTTTTCAACACACCTGCAAGGATGAAATTCCTGAAGCGAAATGCGACAGAAGTGGGGAGAGCAGTTGAGATAGTAGGCCATCTTTCTATTGCATACCCCGAGATCGCTTTTCAGCTAAAGCACGGCAGCAACGAAATATTTTCCACTCCTGGAACTGGCGACCCGCTATCGGCGTTGGCGGCGGTATGGGGCAGGGAGACCGCTAAGAAACTGATTCCGGTCTGCCATGAGTCCCCCGGCCTCTCAGCACATGGATTCCTCGCCACCCCCGATATACATCGTCCCGGGCGTTCGCATGAGCTTTTCTACGTAAATCGACGCCCGATAAAGAGCCGCTTACTGGGGCATGCACTCGAAGAGGCAGTACGCTCACTCACTCCCGACAGCAGATATCCCATAGGCGCCATTTTTATAGATATCAGTCCGGATATGGTCGATGTAAACGTTCACCCGACTAAAACCGAAGTGAAATTTACCCACGATGGAGAAGTTCATCATGCGGTTAGCCTGGCCGTAAAGTCCGGGCTGATGGACTACGGCATTGTGCCAAAAGCGCACGCCGTAGAGACAGATAGTGGCAATTTCAGCAGTATGGCGAACCGCTCCGGTTCAGCGTTCTCCCCAAATGGAAGCGTCACGGGTCAAAATAGCGGATATACGAAGTCAGCCCACTATACGAATCCCACGCAGGAGCAGGCAGCCTTTCAGGCAGCGATTGCAGCTTTTTCACCACTGGAATTCGCGATCGATGATCCGCGATCTTCAACTCATTCGCCTGATTCAATTCCTGATGTACTGCGTGATCTGAATCTGGAAATTGTGCCTTCTGAGATATCTAATGAAGAGACGCTCTCTTTCGAGTCACTCGAACTGCCGAAGAAACCCAGGCCATTCGCAGATAGACTCAGAGATTTCCGTGTAATTGGGCAGGCGAGAAATACCTATATCATTGCGCTTACGGCAGACGGGATCGCTGTCATCGATCAGCATGTAGCTCATGAGCGCGTACTGTTCGAGCGGCTGACTGTGCAGCGATTTTCCGATGGGATACCTGTCCAGCGGCTGGTAGTTCCTCTAACGCTGCATCTCAATAAACGCGAGGCTCTGCTCCTGGGCGAACATCTGGAAAGCTTTGCGATTTCGGGCTGGGAGATAGCGGCTTTTGGCGGTGAAAGCTTTGTGGTTCGGGCTATCCCTGCCGTGCTCAGCAACAAGCCTTACGAAAAAATCCTGAAAGATATGGTGGATGAGCTGGTAAACCACTCGGTTTCTCGGCGTCTTCTGGTTGAACAACAGCATGTCACAATCACGAACGCCTGCAAAATGGCGGTTAAAGCGGGCGATCCACTGAACATTCCGGAAATGGAAGGGCTGCTTCAGCAGCTCGCTGAAACTGAAAACCCCTATTTGTGCCCGCATGGACGTCCCATTGTGGTAACTATCCCCTTTCGCGATCTGGACAAACTGTTCAAACGAAATTAGAGATTTAGGTTTCCAGTATTGAGATTTAGTTTTCCAGTATTGAATGTATAGAGAAACGTTTTACAGGATGAATGCGTTTATTTCCCCAGCTGTTGAGTGGTAATCATGATTTCTATTAAATTATTGGTTATTCATATCCAAAGCGGACTCATTTTATGAACGATTGCTATCTGATTTACCGATAATATCCTATAATCGTTCATGATTCGAAGCAGTGCTTAACATCACAGTTTTACCGAGTTTTAATCATTGCACATTTCTTTGGAACTGTCAGGAATAGAATACTGTAAGGTATACTATCTACTACTTTGGTGCTCCTGCGCATCCGATATAATATCAAATGCGTGAGAGCACACTATAAATGCGCATCGTCAATCTACATGCGAAAGTATTATAAATTTCTATGAGCGATATTAGTCTTTTTCATGGCCCCAATGCCGGATACGTCCTGGAACTGTACGACCGCTATCTGCAGGATCCGCAATCGGTCGATGCCGATATGCAGATTCTGTTTAATGACTGGTCGCCAGATAAAACTTCAGATAAACAAGCTCCACTCCAAAATTCCGTAACTCCTGCAGCATCCGAGACTCGAAAACCAAAAACTGAGGACGATATAAAACGTATCGTAGGTGCAGCCAGAGTGACCCGCATGGTGCGGGAGATTGGCCATCTTGCTGCGGGTGTGGACCCTCTTGGAAGCGCGCCGCCCGGCGATTCGGGCCTGGAATTAGAGACCCATGGATTAACTGCGGAGGATCTTTCAAATCTGCCTCCATCCGTAGTTGGCGGACCGCTTGCTGAAGGCGCTCAAAACGCTTTGGAAGCGCTAGGCCGCCTTCGTCGTGTCTATTCCGGCAGTGTGGGTTACGATATAAGCCATGTATCGACCGCTGCAGAACGTAACTGGCTCTACGACGCTATTGAGAGCCGCAGTTTTTTCCCGACGATGGATGCTGACCACAAAACAGATTTGCTTGAACGGCTCACGGAAGTCGAAACCTTCGAGCGTTATCTGCATAAAACTTTTCAGGGCGCTAAACGTTTTTCCATTGAAGGAAATGATACTCTCGTTCCCATGCTGGATGAGATAATTCATCATGCTGCACTCAGTCAAACTCGTGAAGTAGTGATGGGAATGGCACATCGCGGCCGTCTGAATGTTATGGCGCATGTGCTGGGAAAACCCTATGAAGCAATACTCTCAGCTTTTGCAGAGAGTTCACGTATCTCTGGTTCCAGCGTTGCCGGGCGAGGATCTAAGGGCTGGACTGGAGATGTGAAGTACCATCTGGGCGCGCGCCGAGCCTATAAAGAGAACAACCTTGCTGTAATGCCGATCTCTCTCGTGCCTAATCCCAGCCATTTGGAATTTGCAGATCCGGTAGTGGAAGGGCATGTCCGCGCCGCTCAAGAACAGCGCGCCAAGCCCGGGCCTCCTCTGCAGGATGAGAAAGCTTCACTCGCTATTCTGATACATGGTGATTCCGCATTCCCCGGTCAAGGGATTGTTGCTGAGACACTGAATCTCTGGAATTTGCCGGGCTACCGCACCGGCGGCACCATCCATATTATTACGAATAACCAAATCGGTTTTACGACCGATACTACTGATTCACGATCCACACAATACGCCGGAGATCTTGCAAAGGGGTTCGAAATCCCCATCGTACATGTGAATGCAGATGATCCCGAAGCCTGCCTCGCAATGTCTAGAATGGCGCTGGCTTACCGGGAGCATTTTCAGAAAGATTTTCTTATCGATCTGGTTGGATATCGGCGGCACGGGCACAACGAAGGTGACGAACCAGCCTATACCCAGCCAAAGATGTACGATAAAATCAGTACACATCCTACTGTGCGAGCCATCTGGGCAAAGATACTGGAGACAGAAGGGCTGGTTACTGCAGCCGAAGCTGAGGGGATGGTCACCGCGGCGGAAGCAAAACTTACGGAAGCCCGCAATAAACCGGTGGAAGTCTCTCTTCCTGAAAATGGAGACCAGTTCCCGCGTATTGCTAGAGTGCGATCTGCGCATACTGCTATCTCCGCTGAGGCGCTCACGGAACTAAACGAAGCGCTGCTTGTTCGCCCAAACGGCTTCACTCCCAATGTTAAGCTCCAGAGAACAGTTTTTGCGAGACGCAGAACAGCGCTTTCGACGCCAAATTCTATCGACTGGGGCCATGCGGAGACACTGGCATTTGCATCGATCCTTGCAGATGGCACTCCCATAAGGCTTTCCGGCCAGGATAGCGAACGAGGAACTTTCGGTCAGCGGCATCTGGTGCTGCACGACACGGATTCAGGTTCGGCATATATACCTCTCCAGCATCTCAAACAAGCGAGAGCCTCTTTTGCAGTGTACAACAGCCCGCTTTCGGAGAATGCAGTATTAGGTTTTGAGTATGGCTACAGCATGCATGCGCCCGGGGTGATGACCATTTGGGAAGCACAGTTCGGTGATTTCTGCAACTCAGCACAGGTAATTATTGATCAATTTCTAGTTTCGGGCAACGCAAAATGGAGGCAAATCCCATCGCTTGTGCTGCTCCTGCCCCATGGTTACGAAGGCATGGGGCCAGAGCACTCCAGCGCCCGTCTGGAAAGATTCCTGCAGCTTGCTGCAAATGATAATATCCGCGTTGTCAACTGTACTACGGCTGCACAATATTTTCACCTGTTAAGAAGGCAGGCCGCATTGCTGGAAACGGAGCCACGGCCGCTGATTGTTATGTCTCCGAAAAGTCTGCTCCGCCATCCTCGCGCAGCTTCCTCCATATCAGAATTGACCGAAGGATCCTTCCAGTCTGTCATTAATGATGCGCGCGCGGCGGCACGATCTGAAACTATAACTCGTTTAGTACTCTGCAGCGGGAAAGTCTACACGGATCTTGTGGGTACGGAGCAGTATACGCATGCTGAACGTGTGGCCGTTGTACGAGTGGAAGAGCTCTATCCATTCCCGGAAGAGGATCTGCGCCGGGTTATGGGTGGGTATCCGAATCTGCAGGAGATTACCTGGCTGCAGGAGGAGCCCTGCAACATGGGCGCATGGATATACATGGCTTCTCGTATTAAAGATATACTTGGCTGGAGTGGTGATCTCAACTATGCAGGAAGACTGGAAGCAGCCAGTACTGCGGAGGGGTCCGCCAAGAGGCATGAAGCAGAGCAGTCTCGGCTCCTGGAAGCAGCGCTGCACAGCATACCCCAGACTGAACGATCAGTGGCTATGCGCTGATTGTGTGTGCTGAGTGTTGAATGGCTTTAGTTAATACGGTTTATTGTTAGGATTTGAGGAAACGGAGTAGAAGGATAGATGTCTGTAGAGATACGCGTTCCTGCGATGGGTGAATCGATAATTGAGGCTACCATCTCCCGATGGTTCAAGAAAGCGGGCGACGCAGTTTCTGCCGGGGATGTTCTGGTAGAGCTCGAAACGGACAAAATTAATCAGGAGCTTGTCTCCGAACACAATGGTACGATCGAAAAAATCCTCCATAACGAAGGGGATACGGTAACCGTAAATGAAGTCATAGCATTAATTAATGAAAGTGCTTCTCCTCAGGCAGGAAAAAGTTTGGATGCAGGTCATGCAGAAACATCCAACACTAATACACCGGCAGAGCAGCCAGCAGTTCCAGTAAGCGCAGCGGTGGCTCATGATGGAAACGCCATCGAAAACGGAAAATCGAAAAGCAGTGCGACTCCTTTAGCACAGAAGATAGCCGCTGAAAACAAACTCGATCTGGCTAAGATTACAGGCAGTGGAGTTGGCGGCAAAGTAACCAAAGAGGACGTAGAAACTTTCGCGCGCAAGCCCGATACGCTGGCGCCTGTGCCCATCTCTGCTGCCGTGCTGCAGGCACCTTCGACTCCGGTCGCTTCGGTGACAAAGCCCCAATCTGCTGGCCCGCGGAGTGAAGAGCGACGGCGAATGTCGCGCCGCCGCCAGACGATAGCTGCCAGACTGGTGGAAGCCCAGCGCACTGCGGCGATGCTCACCACCTTCAATGAAGCGGATATGTCGGTGGTAATGGATATCCGCAAGCGCCGAAAAGACTCGTTCAAGGAGAGGAATGGCGTAAATCTTGGATTCATGTCGTTTTTTACCAAGGCAGCAATTGGCGCGTTGAAGGCATTTCCACTTCTCAATGCCGAAATTCAAGGCGATGAGATCGTTGTAAAACACTATTACGATATCGGAATTGCTGTTGGGGCAGAAGAGGGATTGGTAGTTCCAGTGCTTCGAGATGCAGATCAGAAATCTTTTGAAGAGATTGAACGGGAAATTGTTTCCCTGGCGACGAAGGCAAGAGAGAATAAGCTGGCGCTGGCAGATCTGCAGGGCGGGACATTTACGATTACCAATGGCGGCGTATTTGGGTCTTTGATGTCCACGCCGATTTTGAATACTCCTCAAGTAGGAATTCTCGGACTGCATAAAATTCAGGAACGCCCCGTGGTTATCGATGGGCAGATTGTCATACGCCCTATGATGTATCTGGCGCTTTCGTATGATCATCGCATCGTGGACGGCAGCGAGGCCGTTAAATTCCTGGTGAAACTGAAAGAACTTATTGAAGATCCTATGTCTTTAATTCTTGAAGCGTAGAAAATAAAATGTTTCGGCGCACCAAATTCAATAATTATCATAATCTCCCATCCTTAATCGGATGGGTTTTTTTATTTAGCCAGCTGTATTTTCACTTGAGCCATATCATGTCTATGTATACCATTTTCGTACGCATAAGAATTTTTTATCGCTGCATAATTACGAATATAGTATATATTTGTACACTGTTTTGGTAAAACTATCGCATCGACGGGTTATGAGTGAGGGCAGGCAGTGAGCATTAATCGGCGATTCAGAAATCTGCGCGCCAGAACCTGGATTGTAAGCGGGCGATGCTCCCCGATAATCGGGCGCGTGCCTGCCCGGCGGGGACGATCGAATATGAGGTTGTGCGGCAAAGGGAGGTCTGCAATGCCGCGAAAACGAATTTCACCGAGATATGCCAGTGCATTACAAAAAAGAAGGACACTGTCTGTTCAAAGGAAGGAATGTGTTTTAGCTCCGGCAGTTTCAACGCAGCAGCTGGAAAAAACACAGCAAGGGACAG
Source organism: Chthonomonadales bacterium (assembly GCA_038203935.1). Lineage (GTDB taxonomy): Bacteria > Armatimonadota > Chthonomonadetes > Chthonomonadales > Chthonomonadaceae > JANXSG01. The sequence goes on along the minus strand of JBBRDM010000020.1, from coordinate 17,112 downwards.
TATCCGATTTAAAATGTGGAGGAGAAAATAAGATGACTGCTGCTGCCGCAATGATAGGGATGGTGGCTGCGATATTCAGGCTGGCTGTCGATGCCTCAGGGCCAATGAAAACCTGGTGGACCGCACTGGTATCGTTGGTGCATCAGCACAGCAGATAAGCAAAAGGAGATCAGATTGAGTAGTCAATCCAAGCTTATGGCAAACGTTATCTTCGTGCCCGTCAATACCATCAATCAGACTAGCACTACAGTTTCTACCAATGTGGCGCTGCATACTGTGGGCGCTGGTAAGAGTTATACACTTACCAGCCTCGATATATATTCGGATGCTCCTTCCACTGCCCCGGTGCTAATTCAGATTCAGATCGCAGGAATAGTGCTGTACAGCGCCTACGTCCATAGTCTGACACCGCTGCATTGGTCGAATTCAAATCTGGATATTCAGGCGGCCGCTGGAAATCTGGTCCAGGTGGTACTGGCCAAGACATCTTCCGTTCAGAATGTAGCGGTTAATGCGGGGCAGTACGAATATTAAGTGTGGTAAAATAGAGTGCATAACAGACACTGTTTGTGCATGATATTTTAGGAGCAGCAACGTGCCCACGGCAGCATTTACTACCCTTGGGTGTAAAGTCAATCAGTATGAAACACAGCGAATCCTTGATGATTTTGAGGAGCGCGGTTTTGCCATTACTGAGTTCAACACAGCGGCGGACGTATATGTCATCAACACTTGTTCTGTGACGCAGGCCGCTGAGCGTAAATCACGCTATATGATTCGGAAAGTGGCGCGCCAGAACCCAGATGCCATAGTCGTCATGACAGGCTGCTATGGAGAGATGGCCCAGATAAAGGGAGAGACACTTGAAGATGCTTCTCTGGTAGTTCCTAACCATCTGAAGCTGCAGACTTTGCAGCATGTTCTGGATGCCTATCCGTCTTTGGCTGTAAGAATCGATTCCAGTCCAAAAATAACTGACGTGCGGGCTGTACCCAGACGTACACGAGCAACGATCAAAGTGCAGGATGGCTGCAATGTTTTCTGTTCCTTCTGCTCCATTCCGTTTACGCGGAAATTTATGCAATCTCGTCCGCTGGAAGAGGTGGTGGCGGAAGCGGAAAAGAAGGCGGCACAGGGATACAAGGAACTGGTAATTACGGGGGTGCTGGTAGGCGCTTACGGCAGAGATGATGTGGATTTTAGACGTGGATCGCAGCATAAAAACTTACCGATGGCTCATGAGAATGCTCCTGATCTGGCTGATATACTGCTTCGGCTGACGAGGGTCCCCGGAATCGAACGGGTTCGGCTTTCCTCGATTGAGCCAACACAGGTAACAGACCGTCTGCTGGACGCCTTTTCCGGCGAACCTAAGCTTTGCAGGCATCTTCACATCCCATTACAGAGCGGTGATTCAGATATCTTGGAGGCTATGAACCGGCCGTATGACCAGGAATATTATCTGGATCGCTGCAGGGAAGCTTATGCGCGCATACCGGACCTGGCAATAACCAGTGATATCATGGTTGGATTCCCAGGTGAAGACAGAGCAGCGTTTGAAAACACGCTGAAAGTTGTGGAGGAAGCATGCTTCGCCCGCGCCCATCTATTTCGGTATTCGCCCAGGCCAGGAACTTCTGCAGCAGACAGCAAGGAACAGATTTCTGACCTTGAGAAAGAACTGCGGAGCAAAGAGCTGGGAGAAGCCTGCCGTGAGACTCAGCGCAGATTTATACAACGATACCTCTGCAGAACGCTTGAGGTGCTGATAGAAGGTAAAATTGGCAGCATAAAACCAGATGCCATCGAGGTACCAGAGGGTGAATCTGGAAATGACACGCATATAAAGGATGATATTGTCGCGGGCGAGACGGTTCGGGAACATGCGCTGCTGCATGGCTATACCAGTAACTATATTCGTGTACAACTTACCGGCGGGGCGCATTTAATTGGCAGTATAGTCCCTGTCACGTTGCTGGAGCCTACTTCGGATGGCGCCCTTGGAGAAGCTGGCGGCGCTCATTTCAGCCCTCTGGAAGCTCCGGACGATGCCGAGTTTATACCTCTTGCCGCATTTTCTGCATCGCTGCAACCTACACCAACTTTACCGTAAAGATACCAGTATTGCAGTCCGATAATCCTCCATCAACGGATGAGTTTCAGCAAGATGGAGGATAACGAATTGCAATTAAAAAAAGCGAGTGGCAACAGTTCTATATTTAATAGATTAACTGCAGCCGCAATTCTGATGGCGATACCCGCTGTATCGCTGATGGGCTGCGGAAATGGTTCCTCTACAACAGCAGCTGTAGTTTCAAGGTCCGCGATAACCGGCCTCGTAAGCGCACCTCAGAGTCTCACACGTGCCGCACATAAAATCACACGCGCCGGAGCCGACCCAATTGTCCCAGTTCCGGGAGCAAACGTAAGTCTGATCGATCTCGATACTCCTGATCCGACCGGGCACAATACATCGGGTAAACCGGTGGCCAACACAACTACGGACGGTCAGGGAAGTTATTCCTTTAGCGGTGTAACTCCTGGTAAGAATTATAAGATTGAGGCTACGAAATCGGTAACAGGCGGCACTCTCACTCTTAGCGCGATCGTTTCTCCGCCTCTTGTGGTGCCAGGCAGCACTGCCCCGCCTCCAAGAAACCTGGATCCAGACACAACAGTAGCGGCTGCTTATGCGGAGGATCTGCATAAGTCACTAAAATCGGTGGATGCCGATGGAGCTTCTTCTAACCTTCAGGATATTGCGGCAGAACTGGAAAAGAAGCGCAAAGCTGAAAACGCACCCCCCCCTGATCTGACGGATCCGGCATCCGTAACGGCGGCTGTGGTAACTCTTAAAGCTGAAGTTGCACCCATCGGATCTTATTCCGGTACCGCTTCCAGTACAGATGGGTCCGCGTCTAAGACAATGCAGCTGGCAGCGCTCATAGGCGCGAATGGCAAATTCTTTATGATCGCGCTGAATCCAGATCAGGGAAATAAGAATGGTTCAGGCAATAATGGAAACGGCGGCACAGGAACGGGTACAGGTTCGGGAAGTAACGACAACTCCGGCAATGGGAACAATGGTAATGGAAATGATAACCCCGGAACAGGTTCGGGAACTAGTCCAGGCACAGGAACCGGGAATGGCGCGCCTACAGGTGGATCGGGCGGTTCAGGAAATGGCGGTGGTAATGGAAACGGCGATAACGATAATTTCGCGGTCGGGACTATTGATACAAACGGCGTCGTGAATGCCACTACCAAAAATGGGAATGTCATCATTCAGGGACTCTTTACTGGCTCTGTCGGTGTGGGCACCTGGAAAAGATCCGATGGTAAAGAAAAAGGTATCTGGTCACTCAACAAACAGACTTCCACATTCGGCGGGCTATATGCAGGTAAATATACTGGCGCCGACTCGAATAATGGTGATTTTGCGCTGTTGGTGAATGATGACGGAACGGTATGGATAAGTTCTGGTGGAAATCAGACTGGAAATACTGGCGCTGCCGGTAAGGGCTCAATAGATTCTGCTGGCATCGTTGCTTTTACACTCTCATCCGGAGACGGCAGTTCAGTAACCGGAAGCGGGCATATCACTGCTCAGGCAAACGTTGTTGAAGGGACCTGGCACGATTCTCAAGGAAACTCGGGAACATTCCGTGGCTCTAGAGCGCAGCCAGATACTTCGATTCAAAACTAATATAAGATCCATAACACAGAAAAATGCAGATGCTTTACAAAAGCATCTGCATTTTTTGTATTTTAGTATCCATGTATTTCGAGCTTAACGTTTTCTTCGAAGCAGAAAAGAATACAAACCGATCGTAGAAAGAGTGCAGGCTACTGCTGCCGTGCCGGGTTCGGGGACAACCGGATCGGCAGGAGTTGTTTCGAAATCAGTGATTGCTGTCCAAATAGAAGGCTTAGGAAGTGGGTTCACTGTGACTGGAAGTGGCGGATAGTTCAGGAGTGTTCCACGATAAGAGAGAATAAGCATAGAGCTTTGGGTAATATCGAACTGAGAATCTTCGAAAAAATTGGTTGATCCATCAGTACCGGCACCATCATTCAGAGGGACAATGAAGTTGTTGAAGTCTTCGTGTATCGCGGGAAATTCCCAGCCCCAGGATTTGATAAAACCACTATTATCCACGACACTCAGTGAGAGCTCGTCAATTCCAGAAGTATTATACGCCCCCACTTCTGGCAGATCGATAGTAAAATCCAGTGCAAAATGCGTCCAGTCAGGATCGGATTTTTTATAGGTCACGGCTCCAAAAATAATAGGTGACTTCTTATTTACCTGAATTGTAGAAGTGATCATTGCGTTTAGCGGGCTGACATTTACACTCAAGAATGTGGAACCCAAGGATGTTAGTTGGCCAGGATATATTTTATTGAAAGTCTCGATTACGACAGGTGTACGCGGGTCTGTGGCAGAGTTTACTCCCTTAAAGGACTGGTCTGTAATTGCGGATTGAAATAGTGTGCTGTTATTATATTTTAGGATTGGGTCAGCGAAGGCTGCATTGCTGAGTAATAGGCAGCAAATCGCCGTGACATATAGATGATTTCGAAACACTGTCATAATTTCTTCCTTAGATCAGAAGCAGCAGAACGTTCGGATCTATAACATAGAATTGATAATTGTATTACAGCAGTACAGAAGTAACTATTTCATCCAGTGAAATAGTGTTTGAGGCATCAGCAGAAGATTCGAGAGCAGCGCCAATTTTTTTGAGTTCGTCAGCACATGATTCCGCGTCTGGTAGATTTAAAGTTCGAAGATGCGCATATACAGCTGAAAGTATTGTGATTGCTTGCTCAGTTTCACCATTGCGAGCGAATAGTGTTCCAAGCCGATACAAAGAATGCACGATATCAGAAGTGCTATGTGTCTCCTGAAGCACTTGCAGACTCTGTTTTTGCAGCGCGATCGCTTCGGCCAGGTTATCCTGCCGTTCTTCCACGATTGAAAGATGGGTAAGGGCTGTCGCAGCTCCATGCCGATTCTCGACAGAAAGCAGCAGATCCTTACTGCGAACGAAGAGTGCTCTTGCCTGTTCAATATCATTCTTCGCCAGTGCAAGTTCCCCATACTGATCGATAGTCTGTCCAAGAGTGCGCCGATCACCAATGTTTTCTAATCTACTGATGGCTCTCTCATAACAGTAGTCTGCACGAGTGAAATCACCAAGTTTCATCCAGACCATGCCCATATTATTCATGGCGCTGGCTATGCCGCGTACATCATTCAGCTCCTGACGCAGCTGCAGGCTATCTGAAAAGAAAAGACGCGCTTCTTCCAGTCTGTTCTGTTCGTACGCAATATTCCCAAGGCACGCAAGTGTTGTTCCTAATCGGTAACGATCTCCGCGTTCGCGCTGTAAAATCAAACTTTCATTCAGCAGCTGTTCTGCGCTTGGATAATCCCCCTGCATCCATGCGAGCCATCCAAGATTGTGCTTACTATCCGCCACACCGAATCTATCCGCAGCTAATTCAAAATACTTCAGCGCTTCTTCGATATGACGCTCCGCTTCGGGATAAAGTCCTCGTAATTGAGCAGAGTTGCCAAGCCCCTGTCTCACTTCAGCAAGGAGCTGCATATCCTCTGAATGCACGTGTTCAGAGATTGTACTGAGCAGTGAATCGGCTTCTTCATACTCCCCTTTGAACATCAGGGTTCTAGCCAGAGCGATCTGGGCTCGTTCCACTCCCCTGACATCGTTTGAGAATCTAAAAGCGCTTTCAGTCTGACGCAGACGGTCTTCACACTCCTGCCACAATCCCTGCAATACCATAAAACGATGCAGGGCGATACCATATGTGCTGGTAATTTCGTATTCGCGATGCTGTTCCGCCCACTCCATGCCGGCCCTCAGATTGGGAAGGTCTGTGGAAAGTTCACGTATGGCTTCCACCTGCCGGGGGCCGGTGACTTGTTCCGTTCTTACATTGGCAAAATTCATGAAATAGAGGGAGTGTTTTCGCTGCAGTTCTAATTCCTCGTGACCCCTTTGCTGGCGTACGAACTCACGAATTGGCCGAAGCATTTGATATCGAACTGCGCCGGATGCATTGCCGCGTAAAATAAGCGCTTTTTCTGTAAGACTTTCCAGTGCAGCCGCGGTGTTGAGTGTTCCGCCGATATTTTCAGTCTGTTCCCCACTGAAGCCTTCCACAAAAACACTGCAGTTAATAAGTATCTGCTTCTGTTCTGGCGTGAGAAGCTGAACGCTCCACGCCATCATATTGCGAAGTGAATGTTCGGGAGAAGTTACTGCGGATGAATCTATTCTGCTGAGGATCTCTGACGGCGACATTTCACGTCCGCGTGCTGCCGCTAATTCGATAGCCAGAGGAACTCCGCCCGCCTTCCTGCATAATGCAGCGGCAGTAAAAATATCTTCATCTTCCTGCCCGAAATTTGGCTGAAAACGGCGTACATGACCAAGGAACATGCGGACACTTTCCGATTCCCGCAGGAGTTCGATTCGGTTCTGGGAGGGAACCGTTCGCAAAGGATCTAAAGTGAGTATGCGTCGGTCTGAATCGCGTGAGCTCTCACGCGAGGTCATTATGCTGATGAGTTCGGGGGAGTGAGATTGAAGCTCAGAAAGCAGTTCGACTGCAGGCATATTCGATTCCAGATCGTCCACCACCAGCAATGCACGCTTGTCTGAAAAGAACTCTCGAAGCTGCTTTATCGGCGATATTTTAGCCTGCAACGGGAGATCGATAGCACGGGCTATATCACCGGCTGGAGAAGTAGAATCTCCTTCTGAAAGCGGAACATACCATACACCATCTGGAACTAGGTAAGATCGTTCCACCGCAGTTTCCAGAGTGAGCCTGGTTTTTCCAATTCCCGGGGGAGCGCAAAGTTCAAAGGACTGATTTTCACCAGCAGCGAGCATCTTGCCAAGTTCTTCCAATGTCTCTTCGCGCCCGACAAATGGAGAGATGTATCCGGGCATAGAAGCGAGCACTTGAGCCACATGCTGCCGCACAAATCCCCGCATATCTTCGGCATCTGAACTGCAGACAGGACAAAGTTTGAGATGCGTGGCAACGGGCAGCGCATCCTCAAGATCAAGTGCGTCCTCCGCATAACCTGCAATAGTTTCCATTTCTGGGCAGTTCATGCGTCTCCTGTAAGATTCTAGTTCGTCCGAATTGTTTGTCATTTTGTACTAATACGATACATCATTTGAGAGCAAATTTTTAAAGCGCTGCACTGTCCCCGGATTCTCCCGCAAGCATCGAAGTTCGCATCTTTTTTAACCCGGTTCGAAGACGAAGCTTCACAGTGCCAAGCGGCATTCGCAGGCGATGTGTCACTTCTTCATCGGTTAGTTGCTCGAAATAGCGAAAGTAGATAACTGCGCGCTCAGAAGCTTCCAGACTATAAAGCGCGTTCGTCAGCATGAGATGATTCACAATTTCTCGCTCTTCACCAAATTGACTTCGTTGCGAGCTGCTGTCGGCTGCTGCATTCGAGAAGGCATTCGCTTCATTCGTTTGTTTTCTCAGCCAGCAGAAAATGGTATTTTTCGAGATTCCAGCCACCCAAGTACTGAACAGCGAAGATCCGCGGAATCGCTCTACGGAACTCCAGACTGCCAGCCAGATCATTTGATCGATATCCTGTATTTCGGCTTCATCCACGTGATGCAGACGTTTTCGTATCTCGCCTCTTACAAACGGCCGATATTTGATACGAAGAAGCTCAAAAGCAGCTTCATCTTTTTTTTGTGTTCTTCGCCAGAGCTCTTCGTCGGGGTCGTAACCGTGCATCCGTTCATGATCTCCAAAATAGTGGCACTTTAAGTATAACATACACCGAAAAAACTTTCCAGTATATTATCCAAAATATGATTTTGCGGATACTAACGCATATAATGAGCAATTTAAACGAAATAATGACCAATTGCACTGTCATCACTAGGTAGTTTTACGAGGTAAATAAACTGATCGGAGTAAAGCTGATTCTCATTTAGACAATATTTTTGTGTCGAATTCGAAAAAATATTTATTAAATTATAAAAAAATGTATGTGTATTTGTCGTCTGCTATATTAATCGCGCCGACATACCTACAGGTCGGTTAGACCTCTCCTAGCCATCTGCTGTTTTTTCTCCAGAAAAAACAGGTTGTGAAAATAAAAAGTTTTCACATAATTGGCTTTAGCTTTATTTGAGAACAGGAAACGGGGAAGTGTCCTGATCATGACGTAAAGTCTAGGATTCTGCTGAAGTCTGAGAGGATGAGATCACACCGAGGGAGCCGACAGAGCGCCCCGCAAGATGGGTTCGAAACACAGCGCCGTCCCGTTCATTAGCATATCGGCCTGCGGAACCCTATTTTAAACTCAAGTAGTTATAGGCCCAATATCGTTCAGAATCAGTAAGTGTTTAGTTCGTACCGTTACTATACTCTATGATAGACATTTATATCAATTTATAAAACGTTCGTGTTGAAAAAAGCTCTCCAGCGGAATGAAATTTCTGCTGGAGAGCTTTATTTATAGTGCAATTAAAATGAATTCAAAGCATATTACGTTAGAGTCGGTTTGGTTCTCTGAGATAGAATTTTACGTGGCCATCTCGGAACGCGACCGTTCTTGCCTGCACATTACCGAACTGTGAACCTGCGGGCTGGCGATGAAATGGCAGATCTTCCAGCCAGTGTGAAATCTGAGATGGGCCTACCGGTTTGGGATCGTTCGGAGCCACATCGCCGCATCCGTATCCCATCTTCGCCATCATTCCATCTGAATCAAGCTGAACGGGAGCTACTTCGCCACAAGTGCGGCTATTATAGAAGCGGAAACTGGTGTAGAAAGGATCGGAGACGTTGTCATTGGGGCTGCCATTTGCATTATATGAACCGTTGCAGACGTGCGTCCCTTTTTTCGCATTCGAAAGACATTGAAAGACCTGTGCATTCTTGATATACGGCATGTGCGCCCCAAGCAGTTTTTGCGGCGCCAGGTCCGGGTTGGCAGCAATTTCAGGATCATACAGTGGATTATTAATACTGCAGGAACTATCATTGCAGTGGTCGCATCCAGGAAAATTAAATCCACGTCCACGCAGATGATACATGTATCCATCAAAATCCTGAGCGTACATTGCGGTCGCCAACGCGACCTGTTTTAAGTTGCTGATGCAATTCGTAAGGCGGGCTTTTTCTCTTGCCTGGGCAAAAACTGGAAATAGAATGGCTGCTAGAATAGCAATAATGGCGATAACAACGAGCAATTCAATTAATGTAAATGCGCGTACTCGACGTAACATTGGTATGTATCCCCTTAACCAGAAATAATGATCCAAAAATCAGCGACTATTGGTCCGAACACGTGCCTGAGCAATTCTTCCTCCTCCCCAAAAAAAAATGATAAATTCGGAAAATAATAAACATCAAATGCAGAGGTCATTGCTCGAAATTGAAAAAAATCATGCATTTGATAGCGTTGATGATAACATAACATGCAGATGATGTCAAGGGAGAAATAAATTTAGAGCAAGGTGTAGAACTAATTAGCGCCTCAACTAACCCTTTAGGCCGGTAACAGCGATGCCCTGGATAAACTGTTTTTGAGTAAAGAAGAAGAGGGTAATGACTGGCGCTATAACGATAGTCGTTGCAGCCATGAGAAGATTCCACTGCGTGCCGCCATTCTGACTCTGATAGAATTGCAGGCCTAAGGAGAGCGTAAATGTTTTCTGGTCTAGCAGATAGATGAGGGGGCCAAGAAAATCGTTCCAGGTGCCCATAAAGGTAAAAAGTGCGACTACTGACAGCGCCGGTTTTGAAAGTGGAAGGATCACTTTGTGAAAAATATTCCACTCCGAGCATCCGTCAATTCTGGCTGCTTCGGAAAGTTCAAAGGGAATGGTTCGGAAGAACTGACGCAGTAAGAATATATTAAAGGCACTGCCAAACCATGCCGGAACCCACAATGGCCGGAAGGTGCCGATCCACCCCAGATTTCTAAAAAGAGCAAAAACAGGAACCATTATAACAGGAAAGGGAACCATCATTGTTGCGAGTGTGACTGCAAATGCTATGTCTCTCCCAGTCCATCGCAGGCGAGCAAATGAGTAGGCCACCAAAGCATTAGAAATCACCGTGCCCGAAACAGCCAGAAGGCAGATTACCAGAGTGTTCCGGCCATAGAGCAGGAACGGGATGTAGCCCAGCTTATCCGCACCATAAACGAACGCATCCTTATAATTGTGCCACTCAAAAGTAGAGGGGATAATCGACGGGGGATCTTTCATGGTCTCTGCAATTGGCTTCAAGGAGGTGGAAATCAGCCAGATGAGTGGAAAAGCAAAAATGAAGGATAACAGTATGAGTACAATATGAGTCAGGATTGCTGATTTTTGCGGTTTCATTCTTTGAATACACCATGCATTGGGAAGAGGTCTGGTGATGCGTCGAAGTACAGACCCCCTTGTATTCGCTTATTAAGTGAAAAAATCCTCTTTTTATACGAGGTGTTGTCAGGCAAAAATCAGAAGGTGTTGTTACTGCTCAAAAGGATATCTATTCCGCAACGAACAGCCGGCGACCGTGAATGGGTCTCAGTTCACCATAGCAGATCAATAACGCAGCGTATTTACTCTGCCAATCAGTTCATTTAGAAGATGTAAAAAATTGCAGCATGCAAGATCGATGATTTTTTATATTCAGACGTATATAAAATTCCTCTTGTGTAAGGTTCAAGGATGTGAGCGCTATGAAGTTCCTGGCAGCATAATCAGGTGAAACTGCTCACCTGCTTAACATCAAGTAAGCAAATTTCGTGAGGTAAGTAAATCTCGTGCCGGAGCACGAGATTTATGGAAAGCTAACTTATAGTTGCGATGGCTTCGATTTCGACATCTACATCGAGCGGAAGACGCGCCACCTGGACACAGCTTCTGGCGGGTTTGATCTCACCAAAATAGGCATTGTACACTTTATTCAGGCGGCTGAAATTATCCATGTCCGCCAGAAAAACCACTACCTTCACACAGTGTTCGAGATCGGTGCCGGCTGCTTTGAGAACCCGCTCCACATTCTCGATGCATAGTTTTACTTCTCCCTCGAAATCGTTTCTTAGCACTTCTTTTGTTTCGGGATTCATGGGAACCTGGCCGGAGACAAAAACCATATTCCCTGTAACAATACCAGGTGAGTATGGCGATCCTGCTACTGCTGCGCCGGTATGGATTGCTTTTTTATCCATTAGTTAAGACTCCTTTAGCATACTAGTTGAAATTGCCTTTTAAAATTCATTAGGCGCAGTTAAAACACCTGCATTTTAAAATTTCAAATATTTAATGTAACTTACTTGACAACATTACACTCAAATGGTATGATATTATATAACTAATTAGCATAGTAATGCTTGAAATGTGGAGGTGTACGCAGCCATGAGAATGGATAAACTTACAATTAAAGCGCAGGAAGCAATTCAACAGGCTCAGAATCTTGCCGAACGCGGCCAAAATGTGCAGATCGATGTCGAGCATGTGCTGAATGCTCTTGTTGCTCAGGAGGATGGAGTGACCATTCCTCTGCTTCAGAAGCTGGGAGTAAATCTGCCGCTGCTGACGGAGCAGCTGGCGAGTGAGCTGGAGCGAATTCCAAAAATTTCGGGATCGGCAGACACAGCCTCGAGTCTCACTCCACGGCTTCGATCGGTGATGAACACAGCGTTCAGCGAAGCCGAACAGATGAAAGATGAGTTTGTCAGCACCGAACATCTGCTCCTGGGAATCGTTGCCGAGCCGCATGGAGCTTCCTCACGCCTGCTGAAGGCGCAGGGAGTCACCAGGGATCTGCTCCTGCAAGCGCTCAAGGATGTTCGAGGCTCGAAGCGGGTGACCGATCAGAATCCAGAGGAGAAGTATGGAGCGCTTACCAGATATGGCCGTGATCTGACAGAAGCAGCCAGAAAGCAGAAGCTGGACCCTGTAATTGGTCGAGATGAAGAGATCAGGCGGGTTATTCAAGTGCTTTCCCGCCGGACCAAAAATAATCCCGTGCTTATTGGCGAACCGGGAGTGGGTAAAACCGCCATCGTAGAAGGACTGGCGCAGCGCATTGTTGAAGGCGATGTGCCGGAAAGCCTCAAAGATAAGCGAGTTATTTCGCTGGACCTGAGCAGCCTTATCGCCGGAGCAAAATATCGAGGTGAGTTCGAGGACAGACTTAAAGCGGTATTGCAGGAGGTTTCGGAAAATCAGGGCGCCGTTATTCTGTTCATTGATGAGATGCATACTCTTGTGGGAGCAGGCAAAGCCGAAGGGGCCATGGATGCCTCCAATATGCTCAAGCCAATGCTCGCCCGAGGTGAACTCCGCTGCGTGGGGGCAACTACTCTGGACGAGTACCGCAAATATATCGAGAAGGATGCGGCGCTTGAACGGCGATTCCAGCCGGTCATGGTGAATGAACCAAGCGTTGAAGATACCATTGGAATTCTGCGCGGACTAAAAGAAAAGTATGAAGTCCACCATGGAATTCGGATTACAGACAGTGCGCTGGTGGCGGCGGCAGTTCTATCGAACAGATATATAACGGATAGATTTCTTCCAGACAAAGCTATTGATCTCATTGATGAATCGGCTTCGAGGCTGCGTATTGAGATCGATTCTATGCCGGCTGAGATTGACGTGGTTGAGCGGCGAATCAGACAGCTCGAAATTGAACGTGTCGCATTGAAGAAAGAGACCGATGCTCCCAGTATTGAGCGATTGGAGAAGATCGAGGCTGAGCTGAGCGAGCTCCGTGAGGAGAGCAGCAAACTCAAAACTCGTTGGGAGAATGAAAAAAGCGTTATCCAGAAGATCAGTAAAACAAAGCAGGAGATCGAGCAGACCAGGCTGCAGGCGGAAGCGGCGGAGCGGGCTGGCGATCTGGCAAAAGCGGCGGAACTGCAGTATGGAAATATGCACACTCTCGTTAAACGCCTCGAGTTGGAACAGAAAGAGCTTACCTCGATGCAGGGCGGCGGACAGGCGATGCTGCAGGAAGAAGTCACTGCAGACGATATTGCGGAGATTGTGGGTAAGTGGACTGGCATCCCGGTCAGCCGGCTGATGGAAGGGGAGATGCAAAAACTCCTTAAAATGGAAGAGGGTCTCCACGCGCGGGTTGTCGGCCAGGACGAAGCGGTGGGAGCGGTATCGAATGCTGTTCGCCGATCACGCTCGGGCCTTTCTGATCCAAATCGCCCTATCGGTAGTTTTATCTTTCTAGGGCCAACCGGGGTGGGTAAAACGGAACTCGCACGGGCATTGGCAGAGATACTGTTCGATGATGAGCGTGCCATGGTTCGTATTGATATGAGCGAATATATGGAAAAGCACACGGTTGCCCGTCTGCTGGGAGCGCCGCCCGGCTATGTCGGTTACGACGAGGGAGGTCAGCTCACAGAACTGGTTCGGCGAAGGCCGTATAGTGTAATCCTATTCGATGAGATCGAAAAGGCGCATCCGGATGTGTTCAATGTGCTGCTGCAGCTTCTCGATGACGGCAGGCTTACCGATGGACAGGGCAGAACAGTCGATTTCAGAAATACTGTGATCATCATGACCTCGAATATCGGCAGCCAGTTTATTCAGGAAATGGGGCTCAGCGATCCAGAAGGGATGAAAAAGAGAGTAATGGAAGCGGTTCAATCACACTTCCGACCGGAGTTCTTGAACCGTATCGATGAGATAATCGTATTCCAGAGCCTTTCCGTAGATCAGATTAAGCGGATAGTCGATATCCAGATCAATCTGGTGCGCAAACGACTGCAGGACCGAAAGCTGGGACTTACGGTGACTGAGGAGGCAGAACGTGCTTTGGCGCTGGCAGGTTATGATCCGGTGTATGGAGCCAGGCCTTTGAAGCGAGCTATCCAGAAGCTTATTCTCGATCCGCTCTCTCAGCAGCTTCTTGCTGGCGAATTCAGAGAAGGCGATCATATCCTAGTGGATGCGGACGAACAAGAAAACTTGCTGTTCAAGAAACAGGAACAAGAGTAGTTTTCTCCCTCATCCCCTTTCTTCTTTTGTAAGGGGATGAGGGCGGCGAATCAGGAGGTTTTAAGCGCCTTCAAAATGAATTGATCCTTATTCTATTCTAAGGCGGCTTATATGTATTCAGGCTTGTGGATGTTTGCGTGGGATCTGGCGGATGAGGGCATTGATTCTGTTATAAGCTGGGCTGCCGATAGCGGTATTCAGGCATTGCAGATTGCTGGTTCCTACCATGCTGGATGGTTTATTCATCCCCATAATCCCAGGCATCGAGCCTATATGCCGGAGGATGGATGCGTGTATTTCCATCCCGATGAAAAACTCTATAAAGATACAGTCCTTCAGCCGAAAGTGGCCTCGGTATGTAAAGAGACCGATTGGATGCGCATTGCAGGCGAGCGGTTGGCTCGGTTTGATATGAAGCTGGTCTCCTGGACTATCTGCGCCCACAACACCCGTTTGGGCCTGCTGCATCCGGAGTGTACTGTTCACAACTGCTTTGGCGATTCCTATCCCCATGCGTTATGCCCTGCCAACGAACAGGTAAGAAGATATCTCTGCGCGCTCTGCAGCGATCTGGCGAATAACTATCCCATGCATGCCGTGCAGTTGGAATCGCCGGGATATATGGGGTGGTCGCACGGGCATCACCATGAAAGGGACCTTACTGTTTTAACGCCGCATGAATCGTTCCTTTTCGATCTCTGCTTCTGCGATTCATGCGTAAAACGCACCCAAGATAACAACATCGATATCATGCGACTTAAGGCCGTTGTCCATGGCATTCTTGCTGCAGGAATGAGTTCCGCTCCGCTTCGCGGAAATTCCCCGCATGACTCCATGGATCAACTGCTGACCCAGGTGCCCGATCTTCAAAAATTTGAACAGTTCAGGCAGGAAGTTGAAGATTCATTGATCGTCGAGATCAAGGCAGCCATGAAACCCTCCGGTGCCGAACTATACGTTTTTGATAAAGCTAACTCCAGTGTTATAGATGCGGTGGATGGAGTAAATGTCTGTGTTTACGGGCAAAATGCAGATCAGGTTTTAAGTTCCACACGATCGACTAAAGCGGATATAAACGAGAAGCACAAACTTTATATGGGAATTCGACTCGGTCTGAATTCTGTTCAAAATGAAAACGAGTTGATTGAGATAGTTCGTTCAGTTCGTGATGGCGGAGGAGATGGAGTGATGTTTTATAACTACAGCGAATCGCCCATGAATACGCTGAATTGGATTAAACCGGCTCTTGCTGCTGTACGCGAGTCCTAGTTTTTAAGCCATCGGTCAAGCCATTCAAACGCATCTTTCTGCATCTCCAAATCCAGCTTATGGTGCCCCGGATAAACGAGGTATTGGAAAGCATCTTCCGCATTCATCCGCTTATAGATGTCCTTCATAATGTCGCTGCTTCTCTCCGCTTCCAAATTCGTAAACAGGGGGATCCTCCGTACTATGGAGCACAAGTGTTGGTTTCGGAGCGCGCAGACCGAGGATTTCTGGAAAATCCAGATCTATTGCCAGATGTGGAATATACGACATCCAGGTATGGGTGAAGCTTTTGGAAAGTACGAGATCCTTCCACGTGGTCATGAATCCAGCACAGAAACAACATTGAATGCGTTCGTCCAGACCAGCAAGCATTACTGTGCGCAGTCCGCCTCCTGAAAGTCCACCGCAGCCAATTCGAGCAGAATCTACTTCCGGGCGAGCACTGAGAATATTGAGAGCAGTCTGGTCATCTCGAAGAAAAACTCCCGGCCAGGTCGTCCCGGCGGAGAACAGAGATTTTGCGAGGATGTGTTCGTGATTTCCGGCCCACTGGTTATAAGAGCTTATCTCCTCTGAACTCTCGCCAGCTCCAGGGTCATTTTTGCCTTCTCTTATTTCAGGAAGTACATCCGCAATGCGAACTCTTCGGCTCCCGAACGTAAAGGTGTCTGGAACCAAAACTGCATATCCCTGATGTGCGAGCTTGTTCGCCCAGGCCACTCCTTCGTAGCACTGCTCGCGCAAAGAAATAATCGTTGGATGAGCAGGCTCAGACGTCTGAGCAATTTTTTGCCATCCAAAATATTTCATTCCGCCATGATCGTGCAGCCCAAGCACCGCCGGCAGTTTGTTGTGCTCAGAATTTAACGGCTTCAGAAAAACTCCCTCAGTTCGCGGTCCATAAGGAAGCTGCCATGAGAGCTTTTCAATAGAAAGTCCATCCCACTCTTCTGTTGAATTTACCTTTACTGGCGGCGTCTGAGTAAGCTGCGGCGCGGCAAGGCATTCCCAGACGCGGCTCCGTGCGAGTTTTCGCCAGGCATCGATATCCTCGAAATTCCCGGATCGCAAAGACAGTTTGCCCGGTTTATCACCAGCCAGCGACGCGGCCCATTCCCCATAGGCGCCCAAAAGGTTGCGAGTCATCTAATTATCTCCAGTACACGACAATTTCAACTTTAAAATGGCGGATCTACACCGCACCCATCGGCAAGATGCCGGAGGGCTACAGCATTCTGGCTGCTGAGCGGAATGCCTTCCGATAAAGATTTTATGGATCGTTCCGACTCAATCGTACCTGCGAGCACTGCGCGATCATAGCCAGGCATCGGCACCATCTCACCAATAGCACTGGCGTACGCATCCATTTCTGCTTTGAACTGAGCAATGGGAAGAAACCTATTAAGATCGACGACAATAATAAAGCTGCCTTGATTCGCCCCGGGCCATTTCCTGTCAGCTTTATTGGAATCCACAGGAACGCCGCATAGAAAACCGCCTAAAGCCTGGCATACGCATCCCAGCCCGAAACTTCTGAAAATAGTTCCTGGCGCCATTTCGATGATCTCGTCAAGGTGTTTCGATCCGGTGTAGAGATCGTGCATCGCTCCAAAATCGAGGACAAAATTCGGCGTTTTATCTGTTGGCAGACCGAAAGCCATGGGTGATCCTCCGGCAGCATTCAGGAAACTTTCCTCTGGCTTGAGCTGCAGCTGATGCCCGGAGGTCACATAACAAAATAGATCCTCCTTTAATGGAATCCTCGCGTAGATGCCCGCCGCTCCGAAGTGGCCATGATTTCGTG
>JBBRDM010000019.1:0-43447 GCA_038203935.1 Chthonomonadales bacterium | reverse complement strand
ACCAGCAGATATCCCGTTCACTTTGAGAGAGATAGTTCTGCCAACGATGAAGTTGCCGAAACTGCCGAGGAGCCGGACAGGCTGACGTAATGTCTGTCCTGCAGTAACCGTCGCCCCCAGCATATTTAAAGTAGAGTTTGTTTTGATGATGGTGAGCGTTCCGTTTCCAGTGCACCCGTTGTACAAGGTATCGCCAGCAAAGGTAACGGATATCGGTTTTCCACCAGCACCGATACTGTCCGGAACAACATAGCCGATCGTTGCGAATCCTTTAGAATCCGTATTAATCGTTCCAACTGAAGTTCCATTCACACTGAAGGTCACAGTTCGGTTCGGGGCGACCTGACCGACTTCATTGAACAACCGGCACTGAAGACTGGTAGGCTGCCCGGGAAATACCGTTTTGTTATAGACGGCAAGAGAGGTATTGGAAAGTGGTACGGTGAGAGTTACTGTTCTAGAGGATGCGTTATAGATGCTGTCGCCCGCGAATGAAACCACAAGGCTATGCGCTCCTGCCGGTGTCTCCTGCGGCAGTGGATAGTAGAGCCTTGCTGAACCTGTGTTATCAGTAACCAGGGTTCCGACAACTGTTCCGTCAATGGAGAAGTCGAGACTCCGCCCACTAATGGATATCCCAAAATTTGTTGTCAATCTTGCACCTGCATACATCAATCTGCCGGCTTTTGCGGTTATCGGGCCTAATCCGATGACAGTTGAGGCCGAAAGAACCGTAAGCGGGCCGACTCGCGAGGCCGCTGTGTATTGAGCATCGCCCGCAAAAGCTGCCGTGACAGTCTTTGCGCCAGTTCCAAGCGAGGCAGGAATCAGATAGCTGTACTTCGCATAACCGTTGATATCAGTAACTGTTGATCCCACCACGACTCCGTTTATGCTGAATGTTATGGTTCTACCCACAATCGGCATGGAGTTGGCTCCGGTCATTCTTGCCTGCAGCCCTGCGCTCGATCCAATCATTCCGGAAGCGGCCCATATGACAAGATACGGCGATGTTTTAACATGAAGAGCGTAAATTCCGCCATTGCCGTAGTCGCCTATCAGCAGATTTTGACCACCATCCCAGAGAACGCACAACGGATTAACAAAACCGGTCGCGACGCGCTTGACTTTTCCGGTCAGAGGATCGACCGCCACTAGGTCTTGATAAGTGAGCGAGTGAGTTCCCGGTGATGCTTCAGTAATGGTGCCGTTCCAGCGCGTTACGAAAATGTTGTTTTGCAGTGCTGCAGGCATTCCGGGAGCGTAGAAGAAGCCGCAGCCATCGGAACTGCTGCTGGGGCCAAGACCATCCGGATTTGCCGGATTGTGCAGTACAAAAGGACCGGTGTTGAATAGATTATCGAATGTAGTCGATCGGACACGATGATAACCGGCCGCATCAGCATCCATCATCGGGTTGACATCGCGCCAGTTCGCATCCGAATAACCGTAATCGGCTCCTGCCGATGCTTTGAACAACTGATCCTGCACATCTTTGCTGAAGTCTGGACCCAGGCTGTCCTCGAAATAGCCAAATCCCGAAGTACCATTGCCAAGAGTCCTGGTACGGTTGAAATTGCAGGTAAACCAGAGATTGCCGGCGCTGTCGAAACATAGGCCATAGGGATTCCGCGTCCCTGCAGAGTGAACTGTCAATTTTCCGGGGTCGGTGCTGGTGATGGGGCTGTTGTTGGTCTGGATAAGCTGCTGCGTGAGAGTGGTGTTGGTGTAAGTGTTCGCGGAGCCAGGTGTGTTGGCGACTTTTGTGAGATCCTTAATCCAGCTAATGGTTCCTCCATAAGCGCAGTCACCCCAGGTACTTCCGTGTCCCCCAGACCAGAATCCTGAGTCTCCCGGTATATCGCTCAGAGAGCCAGAGGTGTAGTCACCTTTGCTGCCGTTGATCGTACGCCTGCCGATACCCACGAACAGCGTATCACCCTTTACCTGAAGCTGATCGATTGCATGGTCGCCGGTTGGAATTCCGGTGACGATGGGAACCGCGAGCTCGCCAAGGTTTGTCTCTCCCCATTTCCCGTTAAGGTTGTTATCCGTGAGTTTCATGATCGTGCCGCCCGAAAGCGACAGGTACATCTCACTGTTGTGAAAAGCGATTCCTATTCCACTCACATTGGGCACGGCGATTTTCTCGTCGCTCATGGAGCCTGTTGTACTATCGTAGCTGAAGCTGTGCACTCCATTGGAAGCCGTCATGACATAGAGGCGATTATCCGGTCCCCAGGCCATCTGGGTAGGCTGGCCATTTAAGAAGGCAAGATTGCTGGCGGATAATCCATTCTGAAATGCGGGTACAACATTTACAGCGGTCTGATTCACCGGGCTTGCCACCGTGAGTGTAAACAGAGCGGATGGTATGCCGTTGGTAACTACTGCCAGCGTCGACGCTCCTATCTCCATTACCGCTGGTAGTTTGAAATGAGTGGAAGTGGGAGTGGAGCCGGTGGCAACCCCCATGGTGCTGTGATTGAATGTTCGGCAATAGGTGATGTGCCCTGTGGCATTATTGGTGATTCGAACCAGCGGGTAGTTCGTGGCATTGGATTCGTCGTCCCCATAGGAGCTGCACTGGGAAAGACCATTGAACTGAGTGCCCTCAACAACATAGGAGCCCCCAAGTGTCACTGATGTCGGGCAGCTAGTAATTGTGGGCCGCCAGGAGTTTTGTGGGCCGCCGATGGGGGTGTATATCTCTACATCGCTGCTGAAGTCGGTATACATCACCTGCCCGGTAGGCAGCATAATCATGCTGCCGTAGTAGGATGTGTTGAAAGACGAATTCGGAGTAGCCGGAACATGATTTAGATTCGCGCCATCGAACTCGAAGAAATATACAGGCGCTTTATACAGCCCCGGGCTGGCTCCGCAGAGGACGTTGCCGTTTGGGAGAAGGCAGGCGGGACCATCTGCAATATCCAGATTGTTGTGGCCGCCCGTCGGAGGAAAGGATGGACCTGGTGTCCAGCTTCCAGGAGCCGCAGGAGATGCTCCAGGCGTGTAGATAGCGGTGTGGTTGGTGCCTCCTACGGCAAAGACAGTTCCGTTCGGACGCAATACAGCAGGCCCTATTTCCTGGTTGGATATATCCGCAATGCTGGGGAAAGTGCTGCCCGCGCTGATCCAGGAGTTCGTCGCGATATTATACTTTTCGCAGACTGGCGCATTCAAAATATCCAAAGTGAGCACCGAGCCTTCCGGCAGCAGTGTCCAGCCCTCTTCCGCGAAGCGGTCCCGCTTGCCGGTCCCTCCATCAGTCCATGTGAGAGTAACCGGATCGAGTATCGCGGAGTTGGTACTGAATATATTGGCCACCATAAAGCGGCCGTCGGGCAGCACCACGCACTCCGCATCTCCCACATTGTCCCAGCCCGGCGGCGGAGCCAGACTGCTCCAGGAGTTGGCAACAGGATCGTATATAGCGCCCATGTTGGTATCGGTTGGAGTGCTGCCACCGTTATACTCCCCGCCCAGCACCACCACCCGGCCATCTGCAAGAACAGCGGAGGCAAAATAAAGAGGAGTGTAACCGTCCGGCATGGACGGAAGCTGCGTCCATGTCCCATTCACATAGCTTCCGAACACATCCGGTGTCAGCCGCCACCAGTCGGCAGTTTCACCGTCCTGAACGATAACGGTGCCATCCGTGAGCAGGAGTGGGACGCTGGCCCCTATATTGGGCTGGTTCGTAAGGGGCTGCCAGGACTGCGCCAGGACAGATGTTTTCAGAGCGAAGAGGAGCGCCAGCATGGGAATAATCATACGCAAAAATTTCATGAATAAATTTCCTTCAGGGTGACGGGAGGTCATACCCGCTGGCGCCATTGCCTATCTAACAATATTATAACCGCTTAATCTGCTAATAGAATTAAACGGTTATAAAAATTGTCCACTATTTCACTGTAATCGAACTGCTGAAGCTGCATGTGTTATATTCGCTGTCTCCAGCGAACGAGGCGGTCATAGTATAAGTACCAGGAGCAGTGTCAGAAGGAACAACATAGGTAAATCCGCCCACGCCATTCGCTGCTGTTACAGCAGTTCCAGCGGATATCCCGTTCACTTTGAGAGAGATAGTTCTGCCAACGATGAAGTTGCCGAAGCTGCCCAGGAGTCGGACCGGCTGACGTAATGTCTGTCCGGCATTTACCGCAGCACTCACCATATTCAGGCTGGAGTTAGTTTTGATGATCGTGAGAGTACCAGTTCCTGTGCATCCGTTATAAACGGCATCACCAGCAAAGGTAACGGATATCGGTTTTCCACCTGCGCCGAGACTATCTGGAATGGTATAAGCAATTGTCCCAAAACCTTTCGAATCGGTGTTCACGGTTCCGATTGCGACTCCATTCATACTAAAACTGACGCTCCTGTTCGGTGCGACATGACCCACTTCATTGAATAGTCTGCACTGCAAACTGGTCGGCTGGCCAGGGAATGCCGTCTTAGCATATACTGCCAATGAGGTATTCGAAAGCGGTATTGTAAGAGTAACCGTTTTAGAAACAGTATTATAGATGCTGTCGCCTGCAAATGATGCTGTAAGAGTGTGCGCTCCAGCAATTTTCTCCTGAGGAATGGGATAGTGCAATCGTGCGGAACCCGTCCCATCTGTTACGAGAGTCCCAATTGCCGATCCATCGAGTGAAAAATCTAGGTTTCTACCTGCAATGGATACTCCAAGTGTTGAAGCCAGCCTGGCTCCTGCATACATAAATTTGCCGGCTTTCGCCGTAATTGGTCCCAGTCCTATCACATCAGAAATTGGTATCACAGTGAGTCTGGAGCTTTTTAACCCTGGCGAGTAATTAGAATCTCCCTCATAGGAAACTATAACCGACTTGACGCCTGAGCCAAGAGATTGCGGAATCAGATATATTAAAGTTGCAAACCCTTTCCCGTCGGTAATAGCGGAGCCAACAGCGTTCCCATTCACATTGAATGCTAACGTTTTCCCCGATAGCGCTGCCCCGTTCAAGCCGAGAAGTCGGGATTTGAGGTTGGCATTCTGCCCAATCGTAGCGGTAGTTGCATAAACTTGAATGTCTGGTGGAACTAAATTGGTCGCAAAGTTAAACTTCAATATAAAGCTATCACCGTTTCCTTTGTATACTGGTTGTACAGCTCCTATCGTAGTAGGGAAATCCGACGATAATGTATATCCGGTAACATATATGCTTCCGATTTTATCTACCGCGATACCGTTGCCATAATCATTGCCTGAACCTCCTAAATAGGTCGAGTAAATCAATGAAGACCCGTCCGCATTTAGCTTTGTAACAAATGCCTCTTCATTTCCCCCAGGAATTGTTTGGAATGCTCCCAATGTGGTTGGCTGTCCGTAAGAATATGTATCTCCAGTAATAATTGCATTTCCCATGCTATCCACTGAAATACCATTTCCCTCATTATAACCCGTTCCGAGAAGAGTCGAGTACGCCAGGGAAGTACCATTAGCATTAAATTTTGTTACAAAAGTCACAATGCCTTCATCATACTGTGCTGATTGAAATGATCCGGGAGTAGTAGGGAAGTTCGACTCATAGCTATACCCGGTGATATATGCATTTCCATTGGTGTCTACAGCGATACCATGGCTTTCTTCCTCGCCGCTGCCGCCAAGATATGTCGAGTAGACGAGTGAGTCACCATTCTTGCTCAGTTTCGTTACAAAGACATCACTGTTTCCACCACCATATATTGTTTGAAAAGCCCCAGGTGTGATAGGATAGCCTGAATTCTGGTTAATTCCTGCAATATATGCATACCCAACGCTGTCCACGGCGATGCTGGAAGCATTATCTTTATTTGGGCCTCCGATATAGGTTGAATACACCAGCGAAGAGCCATCCGTACTTAGTTTCGTCACAAATGCATCGTATCCACCGCCACCATATTGTCTCTGATATGATCCCGGAGAAGTCGGGAAGTCTAAGGAAGATGTAGCACCAGTTACATAGGCATTTCCAGCACTATCCACAGCAATACCATAGCTAAAATCCACAGACGAACCGCCTAGATAAGTCGAATAAACAAATGCCGAACCATTCGCATTCAACTTAGAAACAAATACATCATAATTACTCCCAAAGACTCTTTGCATTGCTCCTGAAGTGGTTGGGAAGTCCGAGGAAGCAGTAGATCCTGTGACATAGGCGTTGCCGCTGTTGTCTACAGTGATGCTATTGCTATTGTCGTAACGTGAACCTCCAAGATAGGTAGCATAAAGTAATGAAGAACCATTTGCATTTAATTTGATTACGAAAGCATCACTTTCACCACCATATATTGTTTGCGCGGCTCCTGAAGTAACAGGGAAGTCGATTTCATTCGCCCCTCCTGTGACATATACACTTCCACTATTATCCACAGCGATGCTTGAAGTTCCAAAGTTACCTAAGTAGGTACTATACTGAAGAAAAGGATCGATAATCAGTGTCTTACTTCTGTCGTATTTGGCAAGAGCAAACTGTATTGAAGATATTCCCTTACTATTTTCTATTCTGTATGCGCAGGCAACTTTTTCTTTTTTCCCATCAACCATTTGATATGTTACGGGCTTATGCCAGCGGACTTCACCTGCTGATGTCATAAGCGCCAGATCACCTTCCCGAGTTACTCTGGAACCCGTTGCTCCTGAGAATGCCATTTTGATCTGCTTCGGATCGGCTCCAGGTTTCACAATGAGATCGTATTCTAATTTGCCATCCTGAGTGCCATAGTAGACCATATCCACGCCATTGTAGACACCTGCGAACTTCGTTTTCCTGTACATTGGAATTTTCGTATGCCATTTCTTGGGATCGTTGCCTCGGAAGTAGTTGACTATTCCAGGCAGCTTATCCAATCCAGAAACTTGAACTGATTTTTTGGCTCCGGTCAGTTTCATGCGCAGGATAGAATATCTGGATGGAGCCGCCTTCTCAGAAGGCGGCATATGTTTCGTATCAAATGGATTATGAGAGTTAGCTATTTTTGGATCATTCAATGTAAGGGTAAGGACTGCTTCGGTATCGGTGAGGAAGAGAGTGCCGGCTCCTGTCCGTGCTGTAAATCGAACACGCTTATCGGTCTGGCCGTTGTTCTGCTCGAACTGCATCGGCAGACGGCCATAAGCCGAGGAGATTTTAGCCATGGAACCCGGTTTTGATAAATCTGTTTTGAGGGCTTGATTTTGAGAATGAGATGTCAGAGGAAGAAACGCCAGTGTAAAAGACACCAAATTGCAGATGTTCACAAAATTCTCCATTCAACAAGAAATAGGAAATTATACTCAGATAACTGATGGTCAAAAATAAAACATGCAGGTACTGCTAATTAAAATATGGTCTTTTTACTGACAATTACTATTATATACGACCATCACATATTCCGCAAGGGGGAAGTTTCCCGATTTCTACCTATAGGAATATCGATATGTTTCATATTTTGACGGATATGCCAAAATTGAAAGATTAGACTGGTTGTAAGTTTCACCATATCGACGAGCAGCAACCGACGCAGCACTTGTTTAAAATGCAACCGCTCGGCAAAAGAGGTATAATACTCATCAATAACTGATTAAATTGGGAGTTCAGGAGCAATTTACGATGAGTGAGAATCAGGCGCAGAAGTCTACATGGCGCACAAAAATCGGTTTGGCGGAGATGCTAAAGGGCGGCGTCATCATGGATGTCTCGAATGTGGAGCAGGCCATCATTGCGCACGAAGCTGGCGCAACCGCTGTCATGGCACTGGAACGCGTTCCCTCCGATATCCGCGCCCAGGGCGGCGTGGCGCGTATGTCCGACCCGAAAATGATCAAGGCGATCATGAAGGAAGTGACCATCCCGGTCATGGCGAAATGCCGAATCGGGCATATTGTCGAGGCTCAGATTCTGGAAGCTCTCGGCGTCGACTATATTGATGAGAGTGAAGTCCTCACTCCCGCGGATGAAGAGAACCATGTCAACAAGCTTGCATTCAAAGTGCCATTCGTATGCGGCTGTCGCGATCTCGGGGAAGCGCTGCGGCGAATAGGCGAAGGGGCCGCGCTCATTCGTACCAAAGGCGAAGCCGGTACAGGAAATGTGGTTGAAGCGGTGCGGCACATGCGCCAGTTGATGCGCGATATCCGCCGAATACAGACCCTGCGTGAAGACGAACTGATGGTCGCTGCCAAAGAACTGCGCGCGCCATACGAGCTCGTCATGGAAGTGCATACACTGGGGAGGCTGCCTGTTCCGAACTTCTCTGCCGGCGGAATCGCCACTCCTGCAGATGCTGCGCTGATGATGCAGTTAGGTGCAGAGGCCGTCTTCGTAGGTTCCGGGATATTCAAATCCTCCGATCCGAAAACGCGTGCCAGAGCAGTTGTCGAAGCGACCACGCACTACAAAGATCCCGAGAGGCTGGCAGCCATATCGGAAGGACTGGGCGATGCGATGCCAAGTCTCGATGTGCGAACCATGCCCGAATCGGAACGGATGGCAGACCGCGGCTGGTAACAGCCTGCACTTCCGTTCCTATCTCCTGAAACAAGCGCGATGAGAAACTCTGTATGGTTTATCCTCTCGCTCAATGCAGAGAAACGGCCTGTATAGCGGGCACTGCTAAACAGTAAATCGACAGCGTATCGCCAGGGTGTCTCTCCCTATTTGGGAGCAGCGCCAGGGTGAGGGCAGGGGGGCGTCCATGAAGGTTTTGATGGCTCGTCAGGAGTTTGAACTCGGCTCCAAATATATGGGGTATCTTCGTGATTCCAGCTCCCTCGTCGGTGATTCCTCTGCTCTCCAGTCTCGTATGGCAGAAGATGGCTATCTGCTCATCCGGGGGCTGCAGCCGATAGAAAAAGTCCGCGCTGCGCGCGAAATGATTATTCGGAATATGGCCGAGATCGATCAGCTGGATACCAGCTTTCCGCTTATGGATGCAGTCGTGAAAGAGGGTGCGCGCGGTGCATTTGCCGGCGGCAGTAAAACTCTCACGCGCGATCCCGCATTTCTCAACCTCGTCGAATCTCCCGAAATTATGGGTTTCTTCGCAAACTTCCTGGAATCCGATGTCCTCACTTTCGACTACAAATGGCTTCGTCTGGTTGGCCCCGGCGACTTCACCGGGGCACACTACGATATTGTCTATATGGGGCGCGGAACGCGTAATCTCTACACTTGCTGGACTCCGATAGGCGATGTTTCCTACGATTTGGGGCCGCTTGCAATTCTCTCCGGGTCGCATAGAATCGAACGCCTTAAAGAGACGTATGGAACCATGGACGTCGACCGTGACCATGTTACCGGGGCTTTCTCGGATGATCCTATGGAGATGATCGAGCGATTCGGCGGACAGTGGCAGACTGAAGAGTTTCAGATGGGCGATGTGCTCATTTTTGGTATGTTTACCATGCACGCCTCGCTTACCAATACCAGTAATCGATTTCGCCTGACTTCCGATACGCGATATCAGCGAGCTGCCGAACCAGTGGATGAGCGATGGATCGGTGAGAACCCGATGGCACACTACGCATGGACACAGGGCGAGACAGTGACTATGGAAACTGCCCGCAAACAGTGGAATATATAATGTTTGAGCATTAATAACCGGAGGCTGAAAACCCCCGCCTGGAAAAATCCGGAGGTTGAAAACCTCTGCATTGAAAAAGCGGGCGTCTTTCAGACGCAATGCCCGTCCGAAGGACGGTTGGCCGCAGGCCTCACAGGCAGGTCATTCACGGCCTGGAAACCAATCGCCGATTTGATCCGGAGGTTGAAAACCCCCGTCTGGAAAAAGCGGTCGTCTTTCAGACGGATGCCCGTCCTTCGGACTGGAATTAACTTTGAGAATCAGCCCATGCAGGAAGCTTGCGACCGGAGATGGGCTTCGCAATTCCAGACCGGTACTTTAGTGCCGAGTTCACCTATGGGCTTCGCAATTCCAGGCATGGATTTCAACCATGGTTATAACCATAGTGATTGCAAATCAAGACCAGTAATCTAGTGCCCGTAAAACATCTTCATGCATAGCGTGCTGCAAGATAATTTTTATAAAGGATTTTAAATGAACAGAGTTGTTATTGCAGGATTTGATAAGCCGATTTCGAGGTTGGTAATGGGTTCTATGGTCTGCTCGACGGATACGCAGCCCGCAACGAACGAACTTCTCGATGCTTATGTGGCGGCAGGCGGCAACTGTATCGATACCGCCCACGTCTACGGTGAAAAGAGTGAACGTGCAGTGGGGCAGTGGATAAAAGATCGCGCGAACCGAGACTCGATTGTGCTCATCGGGAAAGGCGCGCATCACGACAGCAGCGGCCCGCGCGTCAACGCAAAAGGCATCGAAGAGGACATACTTGAGAGCCTCAAAAGATTCCAGACGGAAACTATGGATATCTATCTCCTGCATCGTGACGATCCGACCGTGCCCGTCGGCCCAATTGTGGACGCGCTCAATAGCCACGTTTCAGCAGGGCATATTCGTGCATTTGGAGGGTCGAACTGGAGCACTGCTCGCATTGAACAAGCGAACGAATATGCTGCCTCTCGTGGGCTTAAGGGCTTTGTTGCCAGCAGCCCTTACTTCGGACTGGCAGTTTCGAACGGACCGATGTGGGCTGGCTGCGTCTCTCTGGATGATGCCGGCAGAAAGTGGCACGAAGCGCATCAGTTCCCGCTGTTCCCATGGTCTTCACAGGCAGGCGGATTCTTTACCGGTCGATTTGCGCCTGGCGACGGCAATACCTCCGATGCTGCGAGAACTTACTATAGCGATAGAAACTGGGAGCGCCTCGCACGAGCTAAAGAGATAGGCGAAGCAAAAGGGTTCTCCGCCAACAACGTAGCGCTGGCCTATGTGCTTCGGCAGCCTTTCCCTGTCTTCCCGCTCATCGGCCCGCGCACCGTCGAAGAACTGGAGAGCAGCCTGCCCGCCCTCGATATTCAACTAACCGACTACGACATTCTCTATCTCGAAGTCTGAACCTACCTTAATAGTGGAAAATTCTACGTGAACCTTATATCTCTTATATCTACAATTATTCTTTCCGCTCATGTCCTCGGCGGTTCCGATCCTGTAACGCCTTTGAAACCATTCCTTTCCATGAAAAATCAGTCCTCTATGCTCATAGGATACACCGAAATGCGGACAGATCTGGCTGGCGGGAGGCACGCGAATGTCCGGACTATGCGGGCGGCTGTGGTGAACCTGAACGGCAAGGGCAAACGCTATCTCGCTCCGAAACTGGCAGACGTCCCGGACTCATGGACACAGTTTGCAGGATGGTCACCGGATGGCGGCACTGCGATCGTAGCGCGAGGGTGGGAGAGCCCGGAGAATGCACAGTGGGAGGAAGAACATAAGACATTTCGCTTTACTCCGGAGGGCTGGAAACTGGATTCGTATCTGGTGGATATGAAAACTTTTCATGAGACAAACGTCACAGAGATTGATCGAGTAAGTTATTATAACGGTGGTCTTTTTTATTGGCCGAACGATCCCGCTAAACTCGGTTTTACAGCATTGATCGATGGGAACTCACACCCTTTTCGGATGGATCGCGATGGACGAAATAAGACGGACCTGACAAAGGATTCGAAAGAGTTTGCCTATGGTTTCAGCAGTTCGCGCGACGGCAGGCGGATTGCTTATCATAAGAACTATCAGATTTTTCTAGCGGATGCGGACGGCACGAACGCCCTGCAAGTGCAGACAGGGACACCGTTCAACTTCGGGCCGACGTGGTCGCCCGATGGGCAATGGGTGCTGTTTCTTTCCGGCGAGCATCATAACTGCCACCCGTTTATAGTGCGCTCGGATGGAAGCGAGCTGAAAAAGCTGGCCGACCGGGGCGGCTACTGGGGTTCGATTCAGTTTCTGGATGTTCCCGATTTCCATGAGGGCAGCAGCGATGTGCCGGTCTGGTCGATCGATGGTAAATCGGTCTTCTATACGGCGCAGTCCGGGTCGTCAGTGGAGCTGTTTCAAGTCGGTTTGGATGGAAAGGCCGAGCAGCTCACCCATTCGAAGAGCGGCACTCTGCACTACCATCCCCAGCAGTCGCCCGACGGCAAGAGGCTGCTCTACGGTTCGAAGCGAGACGGAGTTCGTCAGGTGTTCGTCATGCGCCTTTCCGATCAATTTGAACGGCAGATCACCAGCCTGAAACGCGGATTCGGAGCGATGTGGCCACAGTGGCAGCCAGATAATAGGTCTCTCTGATCACGTTTTTTCACTACCAATTCCTCACTCTAGATTTGACAAGAAACAGAATTTGAATTATATTTAGGATTCAGAAGCGATAGCTCACACCATATCCAAGACAGGAAAGAAATGTCATCCATCACCACTCATGTCAGATTGAGACCTATCCGCTTTGCATTTATTGTGCGACCTGATGATGAAAAGAGGGTATTTGAGATATTTCAAGTGAATACATGTTTGTGGGGCGGAAAGTACAATCCAATTGTTCCTTATTTTGAGGAAGTCCCAAGTTGGTGGGAGCGTAATAATTACAACTTCGAAACTGCAGAACAGATTATAAATGGCTATCTGGGTTTCTTTGAACCAGACTTTGTTGTCGAAGCTGAACCGGGTTTGGCAAGTAGACTCGGATTCCAGACAGATCGTGTCTTGCAACTTTCAAGAATATTGCCTTTGCAGAATATGTCTGGCACGGGGCAACATGGTCTAAGCGTATATGATCTTTACAGTCATTTATACAGAAAAGAGTTTCAGTTCACACGTCGACATCAGCTAGATATTATTGATGTCACTCCTAAAGAGTCTACTTACAATGGTTTTAGTGCTTGCCTATTCGGTGCATTTCCCACACAATCGGAATTGAAATATCTGAGTGAAGCTTTCACAGATATCTTCGAGCCAACAAACATTTCACTAACTGGTACGTCACTCGCGAATTTGTACAAATCAAGCTTTACTTCTCCTCTGTATCTGGGGCACTCTGAGATTGAAGTCCAATATCACGACGATTCATATAGTAGTCAATTCTTTGTTCTTGATGCATTTCGACCCAAAGACCTAGTTGATTTCTGGAATCTTCAAACAATCAGGCGTAATATAATTCCAATTCCAATACAATGGATTAGTGAACTCTCAGAATTTTGCAAAGAAAGCATCATCGAGAACCACCGATCTTATCTTGGATCTCCATACGGAGCAAATTTTCGTTCCACTGTTATGTTCGCCCGGTCGATATCAACGAATGATATTAAAGGAATATATACAGATTACTTCGATGTAAATGTCCCTAATGCTTGTGGTTCTCAGGAATGGTATCCTCCGATCTGGCGTCCATCGCCAGCAGGCGTGTTCCAGGAAAAGCCACCGACACTTTCAGCAGGAGAACGGGATTTTGATACGCCCTTCGATACGGAAAAACCTGAAGTTCATTTTGACTGCTTGCATCCTGAGTTTGCTAATGGATATAGTAATCACAATAATTGGGCAAATGTAGTTAGATTACGAGACTGGTCATTTAGGGACCAAATTGCGACAGTTTATCCTTCCGACTATAAAAACTCGAATTTTCCACGCTTCGATTTCCGTTCTGATCCTCTCCTTTCAACAACAGAAGGCTTTGTATTATTTCCTCAATTTAAAAAAGTGCATGAATTTTGGAAAATGCCTGATGGTAATTCTGCTATTACCAATTGGCTCAAAATGCACAAAATCGATGTTAAGGAATCTGATCCTGGTCGGGCTACACGACAGATCATTCAGACGTTAGGGGGGCTCGCGGGTGTTACGAGCTTTGCTCATCCAGATCTCGTTAAGCTCCTAGACGGCATTTCTCGAAGTCCAATACTTAAAAGTGAAACTCATCACCAATTCAAAAACAATATCAAGAATGCCATTAAAACCGATTACGGAAGGCTTAGCAATTTTGAGACCCTGGTTTTGAGAGGTGCAGTTCAGCTAGGTCTCGAATTAATGTGCTCAAATTGTAAGAGTTGGACTTGGTACTCTCTAAATCAATTGGATTATCAACTGACCTGCGGTTTATGCTTGCGCGAGTTTCAATTTCCAATTCTTGATCCGAGTAATAATAAAATATCTCGATGGGCATATAGGCTTATTGGTCCTTTTACTTTGCCTGGCTTTGCGAATGGAGGTTATGCAGCATCGCTCTCAATACGATTTTTTTCAAAAATTATTAGTCATCATGATGCTTCTATTACATGGGCTGCGGGTTTAAAACTTGATCCGGACACCAAAAACGAAATTGAAGCAGACTTTATCCTCTGGTACCAACGCAAGGAATTCGTCGGCAATAATCATCCAACCGATATTGTGTTTGGCGAAGCTAAAAGTTATGGAAGAGAAACGAAAGATGCATTTGAACCCAAGGATGTTGAGAGGATGAAGACACTAGCGATCCGCTTTCCAGCCTCTGTTCTTGTTTTCTCGACCATGAGAGAGGCTGGCGATCTTACATCAGCTGAAAGGAATAGTATTAGAGAACTTGCAGAATGGGGCAGGGAATATATCAAAGAGAGAAGACAGATCCGCGCCGCAGTAATAATACTTACTGGAACCGAGTTGTTCGCATCTTACTCTCTCAGTCAAACATGGAAAGAGAAAGGCGGCAACCATGCCCAGCTCAGTGAATTGTGGTCTACTAGAATGGATAATCTGAGAGTCGTCGCGGACTTAACTTAGCAACTCTATCTGAAAATGCCACCTTATTCAGAATCACTGCGAAAAAAGAGCAGCAAACTCATCTCCGCTAGTAATAATAGATCTTCACAAGAGCCCATTACACCTGATAGTCTTAATTAACCTAAGTTGTTAATAAAGCTCGTTCGCTTATTTTAAATAAAGTAAACTGGATTCTGGAATACTTTATCTCATCTGAGTAAATTTAGAGGATGAAAAGACGAGATTTCGCTCGCGAAAGCACTTTTTAAGTACGGAATCATCATGATGTCAAGCGAGCAAGCTTCAGTTGCAAGTTGGGTTAATTAGGATAAAGTTATTACCTAACAGGATTGATAAATACGATGATCACATTGACAAACACCCAAAAAACACAGTTTATTGAAGAGGGGTACGTAGTGGTGCCCGGTCTGCTCAGTCCCGATCTGGTGGCTGAGACGAAGAGGCGTCTGCTGGAAAGCATGGAAATTGATGAGAATGACCCCGATAGCTGGACAGATAAGCCCTCCGTGCGGCAGGATGCGGAGGTGATTGCTGTCACCGAAGCGGCACGAACAAGGGAGTTTGAACAGGTTACAGCGGAACTGGTTGGGGAGAATTTCCTGCGAGGCATCTGCTTCAGCCCGAATCTGGAGTGGAACGGTCAGCCGCCGATGTGCAGGGGCTATATTCCGGTTCTTACCTATCCCACTCCGGGTGAAAAGCGATTTGTACCGCCGCCATCCTACCATATAGATGGTGGGAAGTATGGCACCACCTATCCCGAACGCTATTTTCTGGCGGTGATGGCGTATCTGTCGGACGTCTGTGAGTATGGCGGGGCTACTGCGGTACGCCCAGGATCTCATCGTCAGGTGTTCGAGAACTGGCTCGCAAACGAACACATTCCTGAAGATCCATTCGCTATCGTTCCTTCTCTCGAATATGCCGACCCAATTCCGGTGACAGCGAATGCCGGTGATGTCTGTTTCATGCACTACCTGATGGTTCACAGCGGCTCAGAAAATCGTGCGGACACTATCCGCATAGGAATGAACACCGCCGTCATGCCCGACCCGGTAAATCCTTATGTTCCCCGAATTGGAAAGCCCACCGCCAGCTGGACTCCGATGGACTACACACTCAGAACGGACAATCTGTGACAGCCATAATAATACTTCAATATATATACCGTGAATGCAAAACGCAGATTTAATAGTCTGATTAGCTTTTCAGATCAGCCTCACCAACTCAGTCATACTATTTATTATAGAAACTCCGTTGCCAGTCATAGGAGGATGCTTACGATTCAGCCAAAAGCTTCGCATGCCTACTTCCTGACTCGCTTGGGCGTCTAGTTTCAAATTATCACCTATATAAATACAATCTTCTGGAACTGCGGCAGCTTGCCTGCAAGCCTCTAGAAATATTTCCGGTTTTGGTTTCCATACTCCTACTTCTTCTGAGATAACAGTAATGGTAAACCTGTCCGCTATTCCAAACTTTTGTAATTTTCGTCTTTGCTGCTCGCCGTTGCCATTCGAAATAATTCCTAAATTGCGGTGATTTAGCGCATCCAGGCATGGTAAGACATCATCAAACAATGCCCATTTTTCCTCATAATATTGAAGATAAACGTGAAAATTGGCAGTGGCTTCTTCTTCAGAAATTGCGAGATTCGTTGAATTGAAAATCTCTTGTATACGTCGCAGCCGATGTTCAGAAAATGATATTTGCCCTGCCGCGTATACAGCAAAATGCTTCTGCATTACAAAATCCCAAACGGCGGGAAATTCTTGCTGGGCATATGGCAATCGACTCTTAAAAATCTCCCAAAACAAAAGTATGGCCTCATGTTGGGATTGGCTGTGAGTAACAAGTGTATCATCGATATCAAAAAAAATCATAGGATAATATGTCATCCTGACGTATGAATGTTGAATTGTACCATAATCTCAGTTGCCTTGACTTTTATATTAAATTATCCACCACCGAGAGAAATGATCCATATTCAAGATATTAGAGGATGCTGTAGATCTTTATGCGAGGAATATCACTTTTGTTCGTGAAGAGAAAAATCGTATTAATGCTTCAATAATCCCTGGAATAGGATCACGTCTTTTTCATGATTGTCAGCATTGTAAGAAGTGGAACAATTTCTATCCACACTTCCTATTTGAAACGAGGTTTAATTCATGCGCGATAGATGCGTAACTCAATCATATTTAATTACTTTGGCCGGGATCATGTCTTTGTCTCTCATACCAACCAGGAGCTTTGCGCTCTCTGGATTGATACCGCAGTTCAACAAGAGTGACGGAATTTGGGTTACGAAATTCTCGTATAATAATGATCCTGTCGCTTCCTCAGATGCCTCTGCTCCGGCTGGGCTGGAAATCAGACTGGAAAACGGGCTGCAGTTCCATCCTGTGGTGTTTAAGCAGAAAACGAATAGAGGGCGAGTCGTCATTCTTGGGCCGACAAAAGTAGGCCCCTTGTCGATCAGATTAGAGATTGAGCCTGTCGGCCCCACATTAATTCGGCGAACAATGCTGGTATCTGCGGAACAGCAGGAAAAATTCACCGCGCGCTGGAGTCTCTCCCCGGCAGGCGCTGGCGCTTATGAAACATTCACCCAGGAAGAAAAAGCGCGCACCCTTTTCGATACTACCGGTGGCGGCCCGGAATTTCCGGAGGTACACGGAGAGACCTTCCCGGCAGCCATGTTCAGAACTCCAGAGTACGTGGTGGGTGTTCTGGCAGATTCCCCCGGAAACTGGGAAAACAGATGCCTTGTCGAACTCGATCCGCTCGGAAAGCGATTGGCAGTGCTGTGCGGGGATGGGAGCTCCGAGCGCGAACTGCGTATAAAATACGATGCACGCGATACGTATCTTGGTAAGTTCGACGGCTGGCAGTCGATGACGCCGGGCAGCAGCCAGCGTTTCGATACATGGCTGTTTGCAAGCCCTGCTCGTTCCCACTGCGATGCGCAGCTTGCTGCGCATCTGGCGCTCGCCAATGCAAAAGGCTGGAACTCCTCTGCCCTGGAAGCAATCCTGCGCAACACGGCCTATCTCCTGCTCCGCAGAAACCTGCTGCGCGAAAGCCACAGCGATGAAGGACGATACCTTTTCATCTCAGGCATTGGATATGGATGGAAACAGTGGGTGAGTGATGGGTTCTGGCAGGCGGTCGCACTTGATGACTCGGAGAAACTGACTCAGGCACAAAAGAGTGTGTTCCTCAATCGTATTACTTACGAGGACAACGCCCAGTACTATTTGATCTGGTCTGTCCTTTCGAAACGCAGGGGGCTCCAGCCGAATAGTACACTTGTTCATCAGGCCTACGATTTCATACATTCTCATGCACACAACGGTGTTTTCTTTCCACCCTCTCTCCCGGGCGCGCCGAAGCCGAAGGGCTGGAAAACCTATTTTGATCTGCTGGAGTACGACAGTGACGATGCGCCTGTCAGCGACCAGGGTTTCCAATGCGGCGCGCTCATGGCGGCCAGAGAGCTGGGCATGCCGGTCACAAAGAGTGATATCGAGGAGGCGGTAAATGCCTACCGCAGCATGTTCAACTCCAAAGAGGATTACTATCCTACCAGTATCAAGCAGAACACCTCGATCGGGCAGGATGCTCTGTATGGAGAGGCGCTCACTTATGCTGTATTTGGTGTGAAGCTCCTGGAAGATGAACATGTGCTAAAGCATTGGCACACATCTCAGAAAATAAGTTCGCCATACGGCCTCCGGGTTATCTCGAATGCGGACGGTTCGCTTTTAAAAGGGCATAGCGGGGAGTATGTATTTGGAGGTTCCTGGTTCCTGGTCGA
This sequence comes from Chthonomonadales bacterium, assembly GCA_038203935.1. GTDB lineage: Bacteria > Armatimonadota > Chthonomonadetes > Chthonomonadales > Chthonomonadaceae > JANXSG01. Next base: position 24,957 of record JBBRDM010000019.1, on the reverse strand, counting down.
TGCTGCCAATCATCTTTTGGCGGGCCTGCATGGGCTCCCGCAGGCAGAAGTCGATGCCGCTCTGGTGAAACGCATCTCAACCGAACTCGCATATGTCCCCGCGTTCAACGAATCGATAAATACCGTCACTGGCAAACCGCAGGGGCATATACTCTATTCCTGGAACAGCGGCTACTGGTGGCTGCGGCAGCAGTTTCGCAAACGGATGCATCAAACCATCCCTGATCCAGTGGCAGCGGAGATCGATCGGCGGCTTGGTGTGGTTCATGTCCGTTCAGGGCTGGCACTGGATCCGGATCATGCTTCTCTCAGGCCGAATATCACGAACGCCTCTCAGAAGTAGAGAGGAGATATTACGTTCCAATCTCACTGGTATCGCCATCTAAGAGAATCAAAATAAGCCCGGGAATGCTTGGCATTCCCGGGCTTATTAACCTGGAGGAAATTCGAACAGAATTCCTTACTTGCTTCGTTTTCGTCGCAGGAATGCTGCTCCGGTGATCCCGAGGCCGCCCATCAGTGCGAATGCACCTGGCTCGGGAGTATTCGCTGCATTGCCATACAACTGGAAGGAATGTGATCCGATTACACCATTGGCGCTTGAAACAGCCGCGGAGGATCCATCATTTTCGTCCCAGTAACCCGGGTTACCGCTCGGGTCGGCCAGGTTTTGCAGGGTGAACCAGTAGCTGCCGGCTGCAAGTGTGCCGTTAATAGCAAAGTTCGATTCGAATACGTCGTAGCCGAATCCATTGTTGGTCGCGGAGCCATTGGTCATGCTGCTCATGCCTGAGCTCAGGTCGCTTCCAAAAGCAGAGGTACCGATAGACCAGTCTACGCTGGTTGGACGATCTCCCGGGAACATCCACATACCAATCTGTGCACTAGTGAGCATAGTTGGCGCGCTCAGCGTAAATGAGTCGGAAATCGAATATCCATAGTTGATTGTCCAGGCATTAATCGTACCGTTGATTGGGCCATTATCATAGACCTGAGCCTGGACGGCGGTGCCGCCGAGAAGGGTGAGAGCAAGTGTACCGGCTGCAGCCAAAACGGAAAGTGAAAGTTTCATAGTTATTTTTTTCTCCGAAAGTTAAGTTAGTAATACCGCTACTAATCAGTGATGTGCATTGCGATAGAAAGCTCACAAATCACATATTTCAGTATTGGTCTATTTTGCATAAAATGTACCAAATTATCATAAATATCTAATTATTGTCAATAATACAGTATATATATTTGTATAATTAATAATAAATTCATAATACAGGTAATAAAACTTGTATGATGGTAATATATACAGTATTAATAGCTATTGATTGAGGAGCGGCTAAGAGTGGAAGGCATAACAGCCTTAAGTTGTGATGAGGCACGAGTACATCCAGAATTTAAACATATTCCGAAATTGTTGATAGATAGCCAGCGAAAATACGTATGGTATAATATATGTTCCCTGATCAGTCTGTCTGTCTCGGACTGCTGATCTGTTTAGTGTGATGGGAGCCGCGCACTCATGAATCCGACCGCATCCCAACCCTCCGTCGAAATTACCCTGAAATCTGAAGATCAGACCCTCACTGATCTAGAGCAAATCATGGATGGCGTCATCACGACTCTCCTCAAATATCGACCTCAAGCCAATACAGATCTGATATGGCGGGCATATCGTTTCGCCTGTGACAAGCATCGCGGGCAGACCCGAAACAGCGGCGAACCCTATATTGTTCATCCCGTCGCCGTAGCGGAAGTTCTGGCATCGCTCGAAATGGATGAACAGACGCTCGCGGCAGGTCTGCTGCACGATGTAATTGAGGATTGTGGAGTAGAAGTCGAAACACTGACTGCCGATTTCGGTATCGAAGTCGCGCATTTAGTGGATGGTGTCACCAAGCTGCAAATAATTGGAGTGGACGAAGGCAAAGCGAAAACTGCCAAGCCGGAAGACGAAGAAGAGCTGAGTCCTGTAGCTGCGGAGCGTCAGAAAAAACAGGCGGAAATGGCAAAAAACGCAGCGAATCTCAGAAAGATTTTCGTTGCAATGGCCAAAGATCTGCGGGTTATTTTAATTAAGCTGGCAGACCGTCTGCACAATATGCGCACTCTCTCCGCCCTCTCCCCAGCCAGACAGTTTCGCATGGCTACAGAAACTATTCAGATATTCGCTCCAATGGCGCATCGATTGGGAATATGGCAGCTCAAGTGGCAGCTCGAAGATCTCTCATTCAAGTATGTCGAGCCTGAGGCTTACGCTCAGGTGGCACAGATGGTCGCTCGAAACCGGGCTGAGCGCCAGGCTGAAGTGGATGACGCAATGCAGATACTTCACGATAAGCTGAAAGAAGAGGGAATCGATTCACAGGTAAAAGGGCGCCCGAAACACCTTTACAGCATTTACAATAAGATGGTTCAGCAGGGGCTGGAATTCCGCGACCTGTTTGATCTTACCGCACTGAGAGTCATTGTCCATACACGCCAGGAGTGCTACCACGCTCTGGGAGTTGTCAGCGCACTGTGGACACCTATTCCGGGCATGTATAGCGACTATATTGCGCAGAGTAAGAGCAACATGTATCAGTCGCTGCATATAAAAGTGGTTGGTCCATCCGGCGCTCCGCTAGAGGTACAGATTCGTACCTGGGAAATGCATCGTACTGCAGAGTTCGGAGTAGCCGCACACTGGCAGTACAAAGAGGGCGGTAAAACCAGCGATCAGTTCGAGAGGCGGCTGTCTTTTCTCCGGCAGCAGATGTTCGACTGGCAGTCAGACAGTCGTGATCACAATGAATTCATGCGGAATTTGAGTGAAAACCTGTTCACCGACCAGGTTTTTGTGCTTACCCCTAAAGGCGATGTCATCGATCTCCCTGCCGGCAGCACTCCCATCGATTTTGCATACCGTGTTCATAGCGATGTCGGGCAGCACTGCGTAGGCGCTATCGTGAATACACGCATGGTGCCGCTCACCTACCAGTTTAAAAACGGCGATGTGGTGGACATCAATACCAGGCCGAACGCGAATCCGAGCCGCGACTGGCTGGCTATAGCAAAAACATCGCATGCAAAGACGAAGATTAAAGCCTATTTTAAGAAACTGAACCATTCTGAAAATATCGAACGCGGCCGAGATCTTTTAGAAAAAGAACTGGCGCATCTCATTGAGAGAGATCCCAAAGCCTGGAGTGACGAGCAGAGATCGGTACTTAAAGACGATTCGCTGAGAAGTATTGCTCCCTCGTTCAATATGCCCAATGAGATCGAGCTGTTAGCCTCCATCGGATACGGCACAACGGCCGCTTCCACAGTGCTCAATCGCCTCAAACCCAATAACCTCCTCCCGGCGCCTGGTATACAAATTGGCGGTAAAAAATCAGACGATCGAAAACTTCAAATATCTGCAAACGGCCAGGATACAGATAATGTGCTGTTCAGAAGATCCCGCTGCTGCCTGCCTATACCGGGAGATGATGTTATCGGATATGTCACTCGCGGAAGAGGCATGGCGCTGCATCGCCGTGAATGCCCGAATGCGCTGCACTACCTGGCAACAGAGCGGGACAGATGTACGCCGGTAGAGTATGTAGGAAACGACGGGCAGGTCTATCAGGTTTTCATTACTTTGGAGACACTGGATCGAACGGGGCTTCTGGCGGATGTTGGGCTTATTTTTGGTGAGAATAAAACTAACATTACCGCGGTGAAAACGCAATCACACCGGGATAAGACAGCAACCTTCGAGCTCTCGATCGAGGTGCGGAATACGGATCATCTGGCACACATTCTGCAAAAGGTAAGAACGCTCAGCGATATTCTATCCATACATCGATCAACGGGGTCACGCGAAGATTTCAAACTTAAATAGCCGCTGTTTACTTATTCCGCGGCACATTGAGAGGCTAGGCTGCGCCGGCAGTTTCATGCAGAACCTCATGAACTTTTTGTACCAGCGCAATAGGCGTAAAAGGCTTGGGCAGGAATGCGATGCCTGAATCGAGTTCGCAGTGATGCACAATAGAGTTCTCGGTATATCCTGAGCTGAATAGTACTCTTAAGCTGGGACGCAGTGCTTGCAGTTTTATTGCGAGTTCTGCGCCGCTCATATTGGGCAGCATGACATCCGTTACCAGTATTGAGATTTCACCGGGATAGGTATCGGAAAGCTGCAACGCTCCTATGCCATCAGGCGCTGCCAGAACGGTATAACCTCTCGCACGCAGAATTCCAGTTGCCAGCTGCCGCACTTCGTCTTCATCCTCCACCAGCAGCAGCGTCTCGGTACCATCCAGGTTTCCGGGCGTGGGCAGCGAGGGAATTATCAGTTCCGGGTACTCCTTCGATATCGGCAGATAGATTTTAAACGTGGTTCCTTTTCCGGGCTCGCTGTAGATCCAAATATTTCCTCCGGACTGTTTGACGATTCCATATACGGTAGCCAATCCTAAACCAGTGCCCTGCCCCTGCGCTTTGGTGGTGAAAAATGGCTCAAAGATATGCAGCTTTACGTCCTCTTCAATTCCTACTCCCGTGTCGCTTACTGCGATCATCACATATTCGCCCGGCTTGACTTTCTCGTGCTGGTAAGAATACTCTTCATCACAAATAATTGTATCTGTTTCGATGGTAAGCTTTCCACCATCCGGCATCGCATCGCGTGCATTGACTACCAGATTAATAAGAATTTGCTCAAACTGGTTTGGGTCCACTTTGACATAAGATATTCTTTGCTGCGGGACGAAACGGAGTTCAATATTTGCAGAAATCAGACGCTTCATGATAGATTCGATGGAGTAAATCAGATCATTTGGGTCGACGATCTTAGGCATTATCACCTGTCTTCTGGCAAATGCTAGAAGCTGATTTGTTAATCCTGCCGCACGCCCTGCAACTTCTCTGGTACTGCTGATATAAGAGTGCAAGGCGCTGTTCGAATCAACCATGGGTTCTGCCAGCGCGAGATATCCAAAGATAGCTGTGAGTAAGTTGTTAAAATCGTGTGCTACTCCACCTGCCAGCCTTCCAATGCTCTCTAGTTTCTGTGATTCAAGCAGCTGGCTCTCCAGTCGTTTACGATCCATGATGTCTTCAGCCGTAGTTACCAGGCCCACTGTCCTGCCACGTTCGATGAGTGGAGACCACCCGAATGCAACTACACTTCGGGTTCCATCTCGGCGCAAAATCTGTGTCTCTGATTTCAAAATAGCAGTGCTGTTATGGATTGACTGATAAAACAGAGCACTGATGCGCCCCTTATCTTCAGGATGAATGCATTTTAAGAAATGCTTTCCAATCAGCTCGTCAGAATCATATCCAAATAGATCATGCATCTGTCGATTTGCGAGCATTACTTCTCCGTTGAGATCGAGGGCAGCTACACCCATAATCGCAGTTTCGAATACATTTTCTCTGAATGCGTTCGACTTCAACAGTTCATCATGCAGTTCATTCCGCTGTATTTCATACTGCAGCCTTTGCTGGTCAGCATGGTTTAACTTGTCGGCAGTGCGCCATACCATCGTTGTAAGAACGACGATATTGGTAGAGGTGAATATTGCCAGCCCAAAAGCAGCGTTGTACCATCCACAGCGGAACCCTATATAGTCCAGAATGCAAAGCAGGGGTGGTACTACCAGCGCTACCGGAAGTAATCGCCTCGCAACCACTCCTCCAGCGGCATTTGCGCTGATGATAGTTAGAAATCCTTTATCCGGTCGAGAAAACAGTCCTCCCATAGTAATGAGTATAAATCCAGCCGCTCCTGCAAACGGCGAGGCTGGGAATCCTGAGGGAGACACTGCAAAAAGCGCATTATACACATAGCCGATAAACGCTATTAATGAGAGCACCCACACACAAAGCAGAAGGGATTGAACTAAAATTTTTCCTATGCGATGGTTTGTATCGAGAAAGAGAAAAGCCGTGCTCACTGCGAGAAACAGAAAATCGATAATCGGTGAATCTTGTCGATGAAAAAGTATTCCAAGGCGGCTGGCGATAGTGCCTTTCAGAAAGATAGGTACGTTAAAATTTCTGCTGAGTTCAAACTGTATTATCGAAGTTGCTGCCAGTATCAAAACAACGATCAGCAATCCGTCTGAAATAAACTGTGTTTTCGAAGTCTTTCTGGAAATGCATCGTAAAAGGAGAGAAAAACCAAGGAGCAAGAACGCTGCTGCGGATGTGGTATCGAAAGAGGAGATATGATCAACGGATGCGGGTGCAGCAAGAGTATTGACTGAGCTGATGTAATTTAAAAATGATGCAATAAATTCGCTTCCAGCAAGTAAAACAGTGAAAGAAGCTAATAGTTTGGCCATCGATATGAAGTTTGTGATAAGTGCTGGGGCCTGTTGCTCTGCTGGGTAGTAATTGGTTCTGCTGGCCATTTAGTTATCCAATCATAAACCGGGATTTATAAAATTATAATAATAGTAATGATATCCTATACTATTATACAGCAAATTTTGTATATTTTAAAGCTAGCTGAGCCGATTTGGAATAAAATTCTGTTTTTAGGACTAAAATAACTTTAAAAAACTATATATTTTTAAAAAGCTCGACTGGAATGAAGATGAGGAAGGACTATCGTATGAGGTTTGTAGAATTATTATCTAACCTATTTAATGTATGGCGCTATACAGGGCCTTCATGAAAAAGTTTAACGGTGAGGAGAATGGTATGAGTGCGATACTTGGGGATAGGCAGGCTGCAGTTTCAGAAAAACAGATACAGGTGTGGGTGGAGCAGTTTCATCGTGAAGGATATCTGGTGCTGCCAGATATTATTCCGCCGGAATGGCTGCCTGTTCTGAGGTCTGATCTGGACAACTCCCTAGGGGATGAAAAAAATTCGGATGGCGCTATTCAACTGCATCATAGAATGTTCGAAATCAGCGAAGCGAACTTAAAACTTTTTGATCTAGAGCCTATAGTCAGCTTCGCCGAAGCCCTGGTATCCAGAGACTGCCATGTTATCCATAACAACTCTTTTAGAGTGCTGCCTGGAAAAGGAATTACCACATGGCACCAGGACGACTCCCCGCACTATCTGGTGACAGAGGGAGAGCCCCCTACCAATGTACGCCTCCCAGTGCTGCTCTTCACTGCTAATTACTATCTCACAGACGTAACGGATGTAAAATACGGGCCGACCGAGGTCATTCCCCGCTCTCATCTTTTTGGAGGCAGCCCGCCTGAAGATATGCGCGGCACAAAATGGGAAGAACAGATCGTTTCCTGCGTTGGAAAAGCTGGCAGCGTTGTAATGTTCAATAACCAGGTGTGGCACCGCGGAGGGCAGAATATGAGTGATCGCATCCGGTATATCACTCAGGTGAGCTACGCCAGAAGGCTAGTGGGGCACAAGTACAGTCCTTTCATGAACTATCACATGCCGGAACACTGCTTTGAGAATGCCAGCCCGCGCCTCAAACGTTTGCTTGGATTCCTGCCATCCGGCGCATACGGCTAAAATAGTTCATGGGGAAAGTTATCTGAAGCATTGCCTGCAGCGGCTTTTAACGCCATTCAAATTTGCCGCTGCCCGAAGAGTATTTGCTGGAATTAAATCGGCTGTTTCTAAAATCAGATATATTGGCGATGATGGCTCCCAGGCCGATGACGCTGAGCACACCCATAGCCAGCAGCACAACCGCACCTGGAAAACGGAACCAGGAACCAACCGCAATATTGAAAATGACCAGAGCGCTTAATAGCAAAGCGATCCGAAGAAATATTCCGCCCCGATTTGCCTGCCCGATAACGGCTGCGATCCGATTGCTGAGTGACAGCAATCCGCAAAGCCATCCGCAAACAAGCAGTACCAGCGTTACGATTGTCAGAACTGTTAACAGGGGAGCTGCGGCAAACCCCAGCCATGAGTGCGTGAGTTGATGCAGAATCGCGAGTGAAAGTAAAATTACACCGGAGAAAATTGCGCCCATTACGGCGCTTCGCTCCATCTCGTGAACCGCAGTCTCGGCTGCTTTTTGCGCGGTATGATTAGCTAAATTCTGCATAAGCAGTGCGGCCAGAAGTCCAAAAATTAGAATGGCAAACTGTCCGCCAATCCACGCGCCAGCTGAAATATTTTGATTCTGCTCCTGCACGTCAGCTTGTTCAGGCGATGTAGCTGCTTGCATAGAAGTTGTAGCTGCTTCCATAGAATCCGAATCAGAATTCACTGTGGCGGCTGCATCCGCAGTCTTGTTCCCGGCGATGGCTGTAATTTTATCAAACTGCTCCTGAGTAAGCTTGACCGCGCTTATCTTCTGGCCTGAAAGATTTTTTAAAGTGCCATCTACCATGTAGAGCGAACCACCTACATGCGCGCCCTTTTCGAGGGTCACTTCACTATTCACTGCATAGACGCTTCCGGTTACGGTGCCCGATATCACAGCTTTGCCATTTTTAACACGCACATCAACGACTTTCGCATCTTTCTGAATATCGACGCTAGAAGGGATATCTTCCTGATTTTCCGCGTTATCCTCTGAGGTCATCGCTGGCCGAGGATTAAGATCTGGAGAGGATTTTGCGGCGGCAGCGCGTTCCGATTCTATCTTAACGGACTGACTGAATACGGGATTCGCAGCAGCGAGAAGAAACAGCATTAATAGTGCAATTGGTGTTGTAATTCTGAACATCGAACCGCTCCCGATTTCCTATATTGCCCTGTTATTCTGATGCCTTTTTCGGGCATAGTTGAACAGAACGACACACAGGCCAATCTTCAAAGCCATCTGCAGGGCATTTTCAGAACCTTCATCAAAGAACGTTCTTTCGATAAGATTACCAGCGCTTATAAGCGTATTCAGCACCAGGCCGATAAGTGCACCTAGTATTGGAATTCCCCGCAGCGATTCGCCAATCTGAGAGAGCAGTGCGTTGGCAGACTTGATATCCACCGACATCATTGCCCTCCCCCAGGCTGAAGTTAAAAAGAATGCCAGCATTCCAACCAGCACAGCAGAAGTGATCATTTTATTGGTGCCAGAACTCTCCTGCTGTACCAAATTTTCACGTGTGGCAGAGTAACTGCTCGTCTGGCCAACAGTCGATGTTTTTACACCCTCTGCCTGTTTAACGAGGGGGACGGCGGAAAGAGCCGCGGACTCTCCAGATACTGTGGGAGAGGCCGCTTGTGTAGGGTTTACCGACGCTCCCTGCTTGTGCGGGCCAATCTCCAGCGTAATTCTCTGCATGATAATGCCGGAGAAATCCATGGGAAGTTCAACTTGTGGCTGCAGATTAAGTACGGCTACTACGCGTTTCATCTCTTCATAATCTGCCGAGCATCGAATACAAATTGTGATATGTCCGTAGAGAGCCGAAGCCATCTCAGGGCGAATATCACCGTCATTTTCGATGAGGGCAGGAAGAAGCTGCCGCACTTTATCGCAGAGATCCAGCTGTGAAGAAGAACCTTGCTGTCTATTCTGATAGCCTGAGTAGCTGGGAGGAGTCGCATAGGCTCCCCAGCCCTGTTCCTCGGGCTCATTATGTTCGAATCTATTTTCCATCAGATTCCATTTCCAGCGTCGGACGGAGCCGTTCGCGTAACATCTCCCTGGCACGGAATAGGTGCGTTTTAACCGTTCCCGTGGGGAGGTCTAGAGTGACGGCAATATCTTCTACGCTCATCTCTTGCAGATGACGCATCACAACCACCGCCCGATACTTTTCTGGAAGATTTAATATTGCATGATGCACGACATCTTTGACGGCATCTCGAACAACGGTATCCTCCGGTGAACTCTGTCGGCATGTTGCCGCAGGTTCTCTGCCTTCATCCATCTCAGCATCGAGAGAGAGTGCACTTCTCGATTTTCGAGAACGCAAATTGTCGATACATAGATTTGAAGTAATTTTATAGAGCCAGGTTAGAAAACTAGCATCCTGACGAAAAGAAGCAAGAGCACTGTAAGCGCGCAGAAATGTATCCTGCACCAGATCTCCTGCATCTTCAGCGTTCCCGAGCATTCGGTAGGCGAGATTGTAGACCTGACGCTGATATTTCACCACCAGCCCGTTGTAGGCTGAGGTGTTGCCGCAAAGTGTCTGCCTCACAAGTTCGGCATCGTTTTGTTCCACCAGCGTTATGATCCTCGTCTCCCCCTGTCAAGAGCGCTTCCGGAGAGATTACGATGAGAGTTTCAAAGTGGTTTCAAAAAAAAATAACTATTTTTTTTCTCATATATTCGTGCTGCTTACGCAGGTTCATCGTTCTTATAGAAAATTCCTCCGACTTTCGATACGGTATAATAGTGTAGTTGAATTGGACACAAATAAATTAGACCCGTTCTCACCTATCGCGCGCATGAGAGTGGGATGAGGGAGCAGGTGATCGAAACTCAAATATTAGACGGGCAAGCAGAAATGAGGCTCAAGAAGGACTGGCAGATCTATACCTTGCTGACATTTCTGTTTTCTTTTGGATTCGCAATTTATCTCGGGGTTTTTCAAAATTATCTCCGGGATGTGATGCACAGCAATGCTTTCGGGCTGGGTGAATTAGAATCTCTACGGGAAATACCTGGTCTGCTGGCTGCGATCATGGCTGGGACGCTAGTGGCGCTGGCAGAGACTAGAGTCGCTACTCTCGGATTAGTCATCACTGGCATAGGAATTGCTGCAACGGCATTCGTATCGGGATTTCCGATGCTGATCGTAGTAACTGTATTCTGGTCGGTAGGCTATCATCTTTGGGCTGCGGTATCTTCAGCAATAACTCTGGCGCTCGCGAAAGGCAAAGATGGAGGCAGACACCTCGGCAGAATGTCCGCTGTCGGCTCGACAGCGACTCTGGCTGCGCTCGGAGTGGCCTGGTTACTGACAAAGCTCCTGCCTGGAAATGCCTACAACATCTTTTTCTATGCCGCTGGTATTTCTATACTAGTCGCTTCGTTCTTATGCACGCGGCTTTCGACACATGCTGCGGGGGGCAAGCGAGCGCCGATCATCATACGCAGAGAGTATTCGCTCTATTACCTGCTGATGTTTCTGGAAGGCTGCCGGCGCCAGATCTTTAGCATTTTCGCCTCCTTTGCACTGATACTGATCTACCATGTGCCAGTCGGGAATATGCTGCTGCTTCAGTTTGTGAATGCGATGATGATATCCTCTACAGCGCCAGCTATCGGCAGGCTGGTTGATATAAGAGGCGAGCGCGGGCCGCTCACATTTTACAGCATCGGCATTATCATTGTTTTTTTGGGATATGCGACGTTTAGAACAGTGGGAGCGCTATATGCGCTATTCCTGATAGATAATGTGCTCTTTACTTTTGGAGTAGGGTTTACTACGTACCTTCACCGAATCGTTCGGCCTTCGGAGCTGACGCCTTGCCTGAGCATGGGGGTCACAATGAACCATATAGCCGCGGTGACAGTGCCTGTTGGCGGAGCCTATCTATGGGAGCGTTTTCATAACTATCAACTTCCCTTCTGGGTAGGTGTTGGCATCGCTATCATCTCGTTATTTGCGACCCGCTGGCTTCCATTTGGTGTTACTGCCAATCCTCATCATTTGCAGTTTATACCTGAGACACCACCACAGGAAGAGATTGCTGCGAGTTAAAATGCGGCTATTAGAAGGAAACTGCTGTTGTAAGCATGAATGTACCAACTCCTGAAGTCTTGAATTAAAGATCATCATAGAGAGTGGATACTATTGGTTTAGAATGCAGCCATAAGAATATAGCGAGAAACTGAAGCAATGAATAAAACTGCTGGAAAAATACCTGACAATCCCGCTCCTCATCATACTCCAGAGCCGGCAATCGCTGTCGATGAAAATAATGGTCATGCTGAAAATATCTGCCCCATCATCGGGATAGGCTCATCAGCAGGAGGATTAGAAGCGCTTGAACAGTTTTTGTCGAATATGCCGGCTAAAAGCGGTTTTGCGACTGTCATAGTTCAGCATTTAGATCCGACCCATAAAGATATGATGGTTGAGCTTCTCCAGCGCAGCACCATCATGCCGGTAGTTCAGATCACTGACAGCATGATCGTGGAACCCGATCATGTCTATGTGATTCCTCCCAACAAAGATTTGTCCATTCTTCATGGCATACTTCATCTCTTCGACCCAATAACTCCACGCGGACTGCGTCTTCCAATTGATTTCTTCTTTCGTTCCCTGGCCGATGATCGGCAGGAAAAGAGTATTGGCGTCATCCTCTCCGGTATGGGTTCGGACGGCACCCTTGGCCTGCGTGCGATTAAAGAAAAAGCCGGGGTGGCTTTTGTACAGAGTCCTGGATCTGCCAAATTCGACAGTATGCCGCGCAGCGTTATGAATGCGGGCCTCGCCGATGTAGTGGCATCTGCAGAAGTGCTGCCAGGAAAAATCATCTCCCACTTTCAGCACATTCCGCGACTTCTGCAACGCGATAACGATGCTGAGAAAAAAGATCAAAGCGGCCTGGAGAAAATAGTCATACTCCTCCGTTCCCAAACCGGCCACGATTTTTCCCAATATAAGCAGACTACGATCTACCGCCGAATTGAACGGAGAATGGGCCTGCACCAGCTCACAAAAATCGGTGACTATGTACGATATCTGCAGGAGAACCTTCATGAAACGGAACTTCTCTTTAAGGAGCTATTGATCGGTGTCACAAACTTCTTCCGTGATCCCGATGTATGGGAACAGTGGAAAGCAGAAGTTGTTCCTGCACGATTGGCGGCCTATCCGAATGGAGGAGTTCTCAGGGCCTGGATTCCTGGCTGTTCTACCGGTGAAGAGGCCTATACGTTCGCCATCATATTCAAAGAGGCCATTGATGAGATCAAACCAGCCGGAAACTATACACTGCAGATATTTGCAACTGATTTGGATAAAGATGCTATAAACAGAGCCAGAGCAGGTGTCTATCCTTCGAACATTGCAGCAGACGTTACTGAAGAACGTCTGCGCCGCTTTTTCATTAAGGAAGATACTGGTTTTAGGGTGAGTAAAGAGACACGGGGGATGGTGACTTTTGCTCCGCAAGATCTTATCATGGACCCGCCCTTCACCAGACTCGACTTCCTGTCATGCCGGAACCTGCTGATCTATCTTATGCCCGATGTTCAGAAAAAGCTTATGTTACTCTTTCATTACAGTCTGAAGAAAGACGGGTTCCTGCTGCTGGGAAATTCAGAAACCATAGGCAATATAAACGATCTCTTTAATCCACTGCCGGGTAAGTCACGAATATTCCGCCGACTTGATACTGCTCAACGAAAGGACCTGATTGAATTTCCGACAACGTTTACCCAATCCTCTTCGAATAAGGAAGTGCCGGAATCTACACAACCGTATCCTGCGCGTCCTGAGCCCACATTTCAGTCTCTGGCAGATCAGCAGTTATTGCAGCATTACACTCCAGCGGCAGTATTTGTAACAGAACAGGGTGATATTCTCTATATAAGCGGTAAGACCGGCAAATACTTGGAACCTGCTGCAGGAAAGCTAACTGGAATCTCCTCGTAATGGCGCGTTCAGGACTGAGAACTGTGATTGGAGAAGCTTTCCACAAAGCCATACGAAATCGTGAAACAATCGTCCTGAAAAACATTAAAGTCGGTTTGAACGGCGCTGCGCAGTTCGTGAGCGTCACAATCGAGTATCTTTCAGAGCCTGAGCCACTGCGTGGAATGACTATGGTTGTTTTCCATGATGTGCCTCCTATCAGGAAAACAAAGATGGTGGCCAAAGCTGAACGGGAGGATGGAGAGAGCAGCCAGATATCCGTGCTTAAGGAAGAATACCAGCGATTGCAGGATGAGCTCCAGAGCAATCGTGAAGAGATGCAGTCTTCACAGGAAGAGCTTAAATCCTCCAACGAAGAACTCCAGTCGACCAACGAGGAGCTGCAGAGCATCAATGAAGAGCTGACCACTTCCCACGAAGAGATGCAGTCGATGAATGAGGAGCTGCAGACAGTAAACCACGAACTGCAGGCTAAGGTGGATGAACTATATCTTGCCAGTAACGACATGAAGAATCTGCTCAACAGCACAGACATCGCTATTCTATTTCTGGACAACGCGCTTCGAATACGGCGATTCACCGATGAGACCTCCAATATCATTAAGCTGATAGCCACCGACGCAGGACGCCCTATTTCGGATATCAGTAGCAGCTTAGACTACACGACGATGGAGGAAGACTCCCTGGAGGTACTTCGGACGCTTAGCTTGATCGATAAAGAGGTATCCTGCCGAGATGGCCGCTGGTTCCGTGCCCGTATCATTCCCTATCGCACCAATGACAATCGTATTGACGGAGTCGTCATCACATTTTTCGATATTACAACTACAAAACAACAGGAAATTGAATTGAGGAAGGCTCAAGCTGCGCTGCAGGTACGTTACTCTGATCAGACCGATGAGCTTAAACTTGCCAATGCTGTCGAGAAAGAAAGCACTTGAACAGAAAAGTCAGAAACCATTTCGATTCCAAAGGTGACATCATGAAGAACGAAACTGAATTGACTGAGGATACTACCGAACTGCGCCGGCGTGCAGAAATACAACTCGCCAGCCAAGCTGCCTCGATAGACAAAAGGACTTCCGCCGCGGATTCAGTGCGTTTAATCCATGAACTTCAGGTGCATCAGATCGAGCTGGAACTCCAGAATGAAGAGTTGATCAGAGCCCGGGATGAACTGGAAACCAGTCTGGAGCGCTATACAGACCTCTACGATTTTGCGCCAGTTGGTTATATCACGCTGCAGAGTAAGGGTGTGATCACTAGAGCGAACCTTGCGGCTGCCAGTCTGCTGGGGATGGAGCGCGCACGCTTAGCAGGGGAGCGGTACGAACAGTTTGTATCTGAGGTCAGCTTGGTCACGTATAATGCATTTCTAAACCTGGCATTTGCTTCTTCGGACAAACACTTCTGCGAAGTGAAGATCATAAATAATTCAATCGAGCGGCTGGTACTGATGGAAGCCGTTTTACTATCCGATGGACGTGAGTGCCGGGTCATACTGAACGACATTACTGATCGCAGGGCCATCGAAGAAGCGCTCCGAGAGAGCAACCTACTCTTCGGCATGCTCGTGAACAGCTTGCCACTCCTCTTTTGGATTACCGATGATGCCGGGAAAACAACTTACATTAATCAACAATGGGCTCCTTTTACCGGACATCCGGAAGCAGAAATCCTGCGACTGGGGTGGCAGTATCTGATCCACCAAGAGGATGCTGAGACGGTACGCCAAATATTTCAGCATGCTCTGAATGATCGCCTGGCCTTTCAGGTGGAATTCGGGAGGCTGTATCATGATAAATCTTATCACTGGATCGATTCCAGAGGGATTCCGCGCTTTTCGGTAGATGGACTATTCTTGGGATTTATGGGCTTTAGTCTGGATATAACCGAGAAGAAGTCTATTCAGGCCCATCTCTTTGAGGTCAACAAGATGGAAAGTATAGGAAGACTTGCGGGAGGTATCGCGCATGATTTCAATAATCTTTTGACGGTGATACTGGGCAGCGCTGAACTGATGCAAGATTCTAATGCTCCTATGGTGCGGGACGATGCATTGCTGGTAAACATCAAGGATGCTGCAACGCGTGCTGCAGATCTCACCCAACAGCTATTAATGTATGCGCGCCGCCAGATGGTCGAGTTCAGCGATGTCGATATCAATGCGTTGATTCGAGATATTGAACCGCTTTTACATCGCGCACTCGGCGAGAAATACGAGTTAGTGAGCTCTCTATCCCTGGAACCTTGCAAGGTCTTCACCAATCCCAGCCAGATAGGGCAGGTTTTGATGAATCTTATACTTAATGCGCGTGATTCCATGCCTGCCGGCGGTCGAATTCTATTGAAAACATCCATTGTAAATCAAGATGTGAACACGGATAAATCTCAAAATGATATAGATTCTAAGCTCAAAACAATGTCTGGAGATTATGTCCTGCTTACTGTTTCTGATAGCGGTATGGGTATGAGCACTGAGGTACAGGAGTGCATTTTTGAACCGTTTTACACTACAAAAATACATGGCAGAGGCATCGGTTTAGGTTTGGCGACATCCTATGGAATCATCATGCAGAATAAGGGTGATATCTCGGTAGAAAGTGAGCCGGGTAAAGGCGCAACATTCAAGATTTATCTGCCAATCGTGAAGGGGCCTCTCCAGCCACCCAGCAATATTCTTAAGAAGGAGGTTCCGAGAGCAGCGGCTACCATACTAATTGTCGATGATGAGCTTCAAATACTTGAGATTGCAGTCCGTATTCTAAAAAATGAAGGTTACAAAGTATTGCAAGCATCAAGCGGCTCTGATGCGCTTATCGTGGCGGGTGAGTGGTCAGAAACTATCGATCTGTTATTAACAGATGTAGTGATGCCTCTAATGGGGGGCAGGCAGCTGGCCATGATGATTCAGAATATGCATCCAGATATTCAAGTGCTCTATATGTCCGGATATACCTACAATGAAATTGCCCAGTAAGGGATTACCGATCCGGATATTGCACTCATGATTAAGCCGTTTACGAAAGCAATTTTGCTCAAGCATGTCAGCGAGGTTCTGGCACGATCTGCACACAAGATATGAGTTTCTGGCAGTTCAGAATTAATTTGGCTTCAGTCAGATAGTCAGCTACATTTATCTTACTAACTCACCTTACGCAGGCGGGCAGTTTGCCAGAATCAAATTACTTTTGGCATTTATAGCTCACAGCCATAAACCGATCAATATCTGAATTCCAATATATCGTTTGAACATAAAAAATCATCGAGCTTGCAAAGTTAATCTGCGTAATCTGCGGATAAAAAATCTGAAGCATTTCCGATAAAGATATTTAACATTCGAAGGATTTAAAAGCATTTTATCCACAGATTACGCAGATTAGCACAGATTACATTATTCCTATCATGCAAGTGACTGCATTCTGAAAAGTTTTCACAAAACCTTAATTAACTGTCTGGCTGCTTAACATCAGTTATTAAAATGGTATGCGAATATCTACAATACAGTTTTCATCCGCGATTTCAATGGATTTCGTACCATTATTTTGAAATGTTATAGGTGCCTTCAAACACAAATTCCGCCGGGCCAGTCATTTGAATTTCATCCACGCGGTTCCATTGGATATTCAATTTCCCACCGCGGCTTACGACGGTTACCGGAATCTCTTCCGTTGCATATCCCAGCAAAATGCCTGCAGTTGCAGCAGCGCAGGCCCCTGTGCCGCAGCCCCAGGTCTCCCCGGCGCCGCGCTCCCAAATGCGCATTTCGATTTGATTATCACCTTTGTACTGGCACCACATGACGCTGGTACGATCTGGGAAAAGTGGATGGTGTTCGATTTTGGGACTCAAGCTAAAGAACTGCTCATCGCCTGGCAGAGTATCTCCGAAGATAACGGTATGCGTTGAGCCGGTAGACATTGCAGTGATAAAGAGAGTGGTTTCACCCTCGATATTCAGTGGAAAATTGAGTACTTGTTCGCTCGTCAACAGCATAGGAATCTGCTCTGGTTCGAATTTAGGCTGGCCCATACCCACTTTTACTTGTACGCTGTCCTGAGCCGCTGAGCGCATCACGGCTGCAGTGCGAACCCCGGCCAGAGTAGCTATCGTGAGAGTGCTTGAATTCACAATGGCGCGTTCTACGGCATATCGCGCAATACATCTCAGGCCGTTTCCGCAGACATCGGGGGTGCCATCGGGATTGTACATCCGCATGGTTATATCGGCAATTGATGAGTTATCGAGAATAAGCAGGCCATCCGCTCCCACTCCCATTCGGCGGTCGCAAATTTCGATAGCCAGTCCAGACCAATCGAAGTCGCTGTGGCCTCGCCCATCGATGACTACAAAATCGTTTCCGACTCCCTGCATTTTTGAAAAATTTAGCTGATTCGGCATTGGTTCTCGAACTCCGTAGAATATCTCATTATACCAGAGCAGTTCGATAGAATTGAGGCTGCCAATTAAATCCAACTTACAGCTTGAAGGGAGTTCGATAATGATGGTATCATCAATATTCGATCGCTGCGGACTTGCATTCTCATTAAGCGTCTGGTACAATAGGGCTGATACGGGCGGTTGGCTCAGGGGTAGAGCGCTTCCTTGACACGGAAGAGGTCACTGGTTCAAATCCAGTACTGCCCATATTTTTACTTCGTATGCGCGCTATGCACTCTCACACTCACCACTTATTTCGATTCTTTATCCACTCTTCGTCTCCAAAATCAGAATAGCGTAAGTGTAAAAACCGGTTCACTGCAAGATGCAAATCTACCAGCCTCTCAAATTCCCTGCGTTTATAAATATTCTTAAAAATGCTTGTTCTTAGTAATGAATGGTACCGAAATAGGATTACAAATCCATCGTCTGAAGAAAAAACCATCGATCTTGAATCGGTAATCTGCGCTAATCTGATTAATCTGTGGATAATATGCTTTTAAATCCTTCGCGTGTTGAATATCTTAATCGCTAAATGCCTCAGATTTTTTATCCACAGATTTCTCAGATTACACAGATTACGCTGTTTCAATCATGCAGGCGACAGCATTCCAAAAATTTCGAAATAATCTTACTGAACTGCTTGGCTGTGTAACGGGCGTAAAATAGTCCACGCTCCTGCGCCCCGGAATATCAGCTATCTTGGAGCTTTAACACTCTCTGATTCCTCAATGACATTGGTTATAAATCCATTTTTTAAAACAAATTCATTCTACATCTCTGGAGGAACTAGCTAGCTGCAGCACGAACAAAAGCGCTATGAATACTAAACTCTGTTCGTTAATACTGTTAAACTCTGCGATGATCGTACTATTCACTTTCAGCATGGCTCAAACCTCAGCGAAAACCTTGATTACTCTGCACACTAAAACTTCTCACTTCATACTGGATGAAAATGGATTACTCTCCGGCGCCTTCTTAAATGGTTCCCAGCAGAACTACATTGCAGCGGGACAGCCATCACCGATACTAAGCCTTCGCATAGCCGGAAATATCCATGCACCAATCAGTGCCGCCTGGAACTCTCAGCAAAAACTCTTAACGCTCAATTTTGATAGCAGTGGAATGAATGCAGTATTAAAAGTAGACTCCAGGCCGTCTCATATAACTTTCGAAATACTGGAAATCCAATCCAAGGAGCCTGTTGAACTCGCACTATGGGGACCTTACCCCACCACGATTAAAGAGATTATCGGCGATACGGTCGGGGTGGTTCGGGACAGTAAAACTGCTTTCGGAATACAGGCGCTGAACACTAAAACTCTGGGAGGCTATCCCACTGCTGAGAACGATATCGAATCCGGATGGGGCGACAACGATCTTGGAGAGTATCCGAACGTCGACAGCGAACTGCTAAAAAATCAAGACTATCGTGCCGATACAGCGCGGCGAACTCCCTACGGAAGCGTACTTCAGGCTTTTTGCAGAAGCCGGGATACCGAACGAATTATTCCAAACTGGGGTCATGAGCACTATCTTGTAAAACCGTTCGCAGATGGCGGAGTGATAGGCAGTAAAATTGCTCTTTTTGCCTGCCCTGCAAAGGATGCCCTCCGTAATATCGGTTTGATCGAGGTGGCGGAAGGGCTGCCCCACCCAATGCTGAATGGAGTATGGGCGAAGACATCTCCTGCAGCCACTTCAGCCTATCTGATAGTAGATTTTAGTGAGGAGAATATAGATCGAGCGATTGAGATGACTCGCCGAGCCGGGCTGAAATATCTCTACCACAGTTCTCCGTTCGAAACCTGGGGACATTTCAAGCTCAAACCCTCCCTCTTTCCGAACGGATGGGCAGGTCTGCGAACATGTGTGGAGACGGCAAAGAAAGCCGGTATTGAAATAGGTTTCCACACGCTCTCGAACTTCATTACACCCAACGATTCCTATGTTACTCCAAAACCCGATTCGCGTCTGGCGCGTATTGGCAATAGCACACTCAGTGAAGCTATCGATGCTGCTCAAAAAGAGATAGCGATCGCCTCTCCTGCCTATTTCATGAAAACGACAGCGCTTAATACCGTTGTCATCGGCGAAGAACTGATTAAGTATAAATCTGTATCAGCCGAAGCGCCCTATAAGCTTCTCGGCTGTGAGCGCGGCGCGTGGGGAACAGTGCCTGCCGCCCACCCAATGGGAGATTCGGCTGGAAAGCTGCTCGACCACGACTACGGAGTGTTTCTCTCGGATGCCGATCTTTCTATGGAGATAGCGCGCAATATCGCAGATCTTTTTAACCACACAGGAACGATGCAGCTGTCGTTTGACGGTCTGGAAGGTAACTGGTCGACAGGATATGGGCAGTATGGAAGGACGCTCTTCACCAAAGCCTGGTACGACGCTCTCACGCCGGAACTGCGCGGCCATATCATCAACGATGCCAGCAACCCCGGCCACTTCAACTGGCATATGTATACGCGTATGAACTGGGGCGAGCCCTGGTATGCTGGCTTCCGGGAGAGCCAGACACTCTATCGGTTTAAAAATCAGGTCTACTTTGAGCGCAACTTGATGCCGCATATGCTGGGCTGGTTTGCACTGCGATCTGATACCTCGTTAGAAGATGCAGAGTGGCTGCTGGCGCGCGCTTCGGGTTACGATGCAGGCTTCGCTCTCGCCACGAGCCTTGCCAGCACGGCGCAATTGGCTGCTGATCCGGCATCGGCAGAAGCGGCACGCATTTTTGGCTCTACCGGCGAGCTGCTTGAAGCGATCAAACAATGGGAGACCGCAAGGATGTCCGGAGCATTTCCTGAAACGATGAAGGCGGCGCTGCGCGACAATCACCGAGAGTTCCACTTACAGTCTGCCGGAAAGAATGGCTGGGATATTCGAGAGTTATTTACCAGCCGCGCACTGCTTAATACGGATATAAATTCCAATGTTGAGCTGAATATCCAGAATGCACAAAATAGTCAGATTTTGCGCTGGGCAGTCCAATCAGCCAGTAAGGATCCGTTGAGCGGACTGATTGTTGAGATCGACGGCGCAGCGGTAGTGCAGCTAAAAGAGATATCAATCCCACCCGGTGGCCGCCTGCAGTATAGAGGGGGTGAGGACGCGATTATCTCAGACTCATCCGGGCACGAAATCGGACGAGTAGACTGTAAAAAATCCCTCAATTTCCTATCTAAAGGTTCGCACAAACTAAAGCTGATCTCCAGCCCATCCGCGCATGGGTCGCTGAAAATCGAATGCTCAATTCTTGGATCACCTACGCGTATTGCTGCAAAAAAAACACATCAATAATCTCGAGCAGAACGGCCAAACACTAGCTTCGCTATGTTGTTTCTAGCATATAGTTCATTCATTTCAAGCCTTCATAAGCTTGTCTCCGTGCGCTTCGACACAAAGTATTTGGCAATATCTCCAGTGTTGCTAAAAACACATTCATTTTCAACTCTCATCTCCCGATAATTACACCAGCACATCGAACTGTATCGGGAGTTAAAAATGAGAAATCCGTTGCCTTATTTTGCAGTTGGAGGACTGTTACTGCTTAACGCGTGTGGTTCCGGCGGTAAGTCAGCGCTTAATCGTTCTAATGTACGTCCGTGCAGTTTTGCTATCGGAAATCGATATTCAGTGGCTGAAACAAAAAATATCGCTTTTTCCGGTATTACAGGCAAAGCAGCTACAAATTTTAGTGTTCCGGTCAATATTTATGATGATTTGGGATTTAGGCATCCACTGATTTTTTTGTTTACTCCAAATGCCGTTGATGCACACGCACCCAGTGGAGCTCTCGTTCGTTGGGATTGGGAAGTTACCGAAAACGGCGCCCTACTTGCCAATAGCACAGCATTCTCTGGAGCATCTCCCATCTATTGGGGAGCCGGTAGTTTTCCACTCGACACCACTAAACCGACATTTAGAATATCACCCACAAATGGTGCGCCTGTTTTTGCTGTGGATGTTGACTTTCGTGCTATAAGACTATATTCTGACCCATCTTTCATCGGATTGACTCAGGTGGCAGCTGTTCAGGATGGTTTTCCTGTTGGAACACTGGCTACTCTGCATGCCACTGATGATGGCCACATCCTACTGCTTTTCTCGAATGGACAACTCGTCACCATAGATTCAAACTTCTGTAAGCTTTAACGCAATTCACATTTAGAACTACTAGATAACCGCTGTAGATTTCGATATTAATAAAACCCACTCATATTCATCCAGGCCAAATGCTTGATGAAGTATACATCGAGCAAATACCGTGTTTGAGAGAATAGCACCAGCCAAGTTTGAACGTTTCAGATAAGTTCCGTGAAAAACGGCTTCATGCAGAAGCACGCCTTCCATATTTGCATCTATAAGGTATGCACCGCATAAATCGACCGCTGATAAATTAGCATCCCTTAAATCGGCGTCAGTCAAGGAAGCATGTCGCAAATTTGCATGGGACGTCAATGCTCCATTTAGTATCGCTCCTCGCAGATCACAGTCTCCCATGTTCGCACCGATCAGGTTAGCATTACGCAGATCAGCCTCGATTAGATTTGTATTCCATAAGTCACATCCTTGAAGGTTGAGACCAGAGCCATAATAATTTCGCTTGCATTTAGATTCCACTTGCTGGATTACTTCACCCGTTATTTTATGTTTTATCTGCACTATAGGCATTTGTTTTATCAGTATGCTTCCTCCTCAAAACATTCTGTGGTGAAATCATGAATTGAGGGATAACGGTTCAGATTGGAAAATGCAGGAAATGTTTCCAGCATAACTTAGATTTTGCAGACCTATAGTTAATCGAGGTCTCGTGTCGCGGAACATTTTACGTAAATTCGGTGTCCATGTAGCAGTTATCACGCAAAGGAGAACTTGATGCATTACGCCGAAGATTCGAACACCATGTTCGAATACTATGATACCTCTTCTGATTTTGGCAAACATGATGCGATTCTTTTCATGAAACAGGTACGTGAAGACCGTAAACATTGGGCTGGGGAGATGGCAGCAGATATGCAGGCAGTGCTGCATAGACGCCGAGTATTAGAAGTTGCTTGTGGATATGGTCGCTGGACACGCTTTGCCGCCGAGGTGGCCGATTATGTCCTGGCCACAGATTATGCACCCAAAAACCTGGCCTATGTATCAGCTCAAGGACTGCCTGCTGATAAGGTCGGGGTTCGTCTTGCCGACGCCTACAAGACCGATGAGATGGACGGAAGTTTCAACGCAGGCCTGCACATGAATTTCCTCTCGCATGTACCCAAAGCACGTACGGAGGCTTTTCTGGATAGTTTCCATCGTAAACTCGGTCCGGGAGCTGTCGTCTTCATGGGAACCGACCATTGTGGGGAAGCCTGGATGCAAAAGATCTACACGAAGCCCGGTTCTTCCGACATTATCACTTTGCGTGAGCGTCAAGATGGCTCCAAATACGAAATCATTAACAACATCTACAATGAGCGAACACTCCGAGACATATTCGAACCTAAGGTGTCCGATTTCCATATCAGGACCAATAAGCTCTGGTGGTGGGCCTGGTACACCATTCGTTAGATTTCTATCTTAGAGCATATTATGAACATCAAAGAGGTGCTGACGCGCAGGGAAGCATCAGGTTATCGAAAGTCTACGCTATGATATCTTCTTATTGCAACGCTGCTATTCTCCTTTTCCCTTAGCATTATGGTTACTATACATTTTGCCATGAAAGTGTAGTAACGATGTATATCCTGACCATCAGTAATGCGCACGAGCGGGGGGCATAGAAAGCGGTCCGTTAATGAGAAGTGATATTTTATTGTTGCAACAGGTGATCGACTATCTTTTGTATACGATGCTCCTCTCTGCGTAATTTGACTCCTGCGAGATTAAAATAGTTGAGGCAGTTCTTGGAACCTGCAAATGTTCCATCCGGCGAGTAAGCCATCCATTCACTATCTTTCGAAGGTTTCGATCTTTCGGTCGCTGGCAGCAGATCAGGAATTAAAGTAAGAACGATCCTTCCTGTCTGGACGTCCCACACAATGTAAGATTTTCCCAGTGGAGCCGCAATATAACGACTATTCAGGAATGCCCACTCCTGGCTCACGAGTCCGTGCGGCGCTTCCAAAAGTTGAACACGCCTGCCATCCATAAGCGAGAATACAGCAAGTCGTTTTCTCTCTTCGATTCGTGTAACGATTTGTGTCCCGTCCGGAGAGATGTGTGTTTCTCCCCAATCTAGATATTCCTTTGCAATATCCGAATCCAAACCGAGCTGCCTTAAAACTTTTCCTGTAAATGGATCGACAAACAGCAGCGGCGAATGTTCATTTCCTCCTTTGCCTGCCGAGTCAGGGCGGAGCAGCGCAATAGGCTGGCTGCCGTTACTCATAAAATCAATAATTTCTCTGGCAGGCCATGAAACAGAATGGCCTGCCTTCGATGTTATGTTTTTCGCGGCGTCAATAATCTTCCAGTGGTTACTGACTCCATCCTGGCAGGCTATCAGTGCGCGTGACTTGGCCGGGAGGTAATATAGGCTGGTGTTCCATCTTCCGAAGGGAGCAGATTTTGCGATAACCTTTCCACTTGGTATCCTCCATTTGAAAATAGTACCGTTACCAGATAAACCAACGAGTACCCTGTCATTTTGAATGAAACGAAGCTGTGCAAAATCTTCAGCGCCATGCATAATGGAATATAGTTTGAATCCTCGATCAATTTTAAACATTGAAACGCGGCTGGGTCCTGTTCCGCCATCTTCATCGACTGCTGCCCATCTGCCATCTTTCGAATAAGCAGCATTATATGAGAAGGCATGCATTGGTCGGGTGCCGATCAACTTAAGAGGATGTGTCTGGAAAAATCGTATCTGAATCTCATAACCATAGAAAGTAATAAAAAAATGCCTGCCATCCGGCGATGGAAGCATTCGAAAAACAGAACCGCTATCAGAATTTTGAAAAGATATATTAGAAACTTGAGCTGCATTCTTCTTCGAATCGAACTGCTGGTTCCCGGGTAGAGTATACAGATAAAACTGCTGTAA
>JBBRDM010000018.1:0-43751 GCA_038203935.1 Chthonomonadales bacterium | reverse complement strand
GGAAGGCACTACTACTATCGATGCTGGGCCAGGCGTGGGACAGTTTACGATCACTGCCCCGGGCACTTTGTATGCGGAGCACACAGTAGACGACGGCAATCCCACTGCCGGCCCGCCTTTCACGATTACCGTCGGCAACGTTCCTACTGCTGTTCCAGAGCCGGGCGCATTTCAGGCTGCGGCGATGTTCTGCCTGGGTGGTCTGCTTACGTTGCGGCGTGCAAAACGCTGCTAGATTCAACCAAATTTGCTCCAAATCAGTCTGATTGGTATTTGGATAAATTGATGATCAGGTGATTCAGTAAAGCCGCTCGTCTCGGGGACGAGCGGCTTTTAGCGTTTTCCAGATAGGTTACAGTGAATTCAGGCGGTGTATGAGGTTATTATCAAGGGCCATAAAACTCGTTTTCCCTGGGAATGGTACGCGTTAATCATCTTCACAGAATGCATCGTAGTCGCGGGCATATGCGGCGTACTCATGGCACACTGCATTGATATAAACGCATGCGGTTGAGTCAGGGCATGCTAAATTAAAAAAGATGGCAGGACCGCCCTGTCTCAACAATTTTTTTTTATAATGCGTCTCGATGTATTTTTTACCTGGCTGGGCCGCTCATTAACTTTGGCCTTGGTTTGACTGCAGGCGTACCTACCGACAGCCGCTTCAACGGGAAGCTTGATCGGACTACTGCATAAGTAGACAAACAGAGCTTTTGGAAGAGTGACCGCTTGCATGATATTTAATGCGGTCTGCGACTCATGCGAATTATGTTTGTGCACCCGGCACAATCGTTCACTATCTGATTGGAGAATATTATGAAAAAATGGACGGCCGTAATTGGATTTGCTGCACTGTGCATTGCTCCTAATATCGGTGCACAGAACCTGTTATCCAATCCATCTTTATCTGGCAGCGCGACGGCGAGCATCACCTCTGTCGACTATCGATATACCAAGCATACCCGTGGAGGAAGCGGAAGGGGAGGTGGATATCATACCACGACTTACTACACCTGGGACCCGCACACAGATGAGCTGCTGAGCACGACCCTTGCAATGGTTTTGAACGGTTCTTCTGGAACTGCGGCAGCTGCTGGGACATTCTATGCACCGGCCTATAGTGACAGCGCTTCCGCTGCGACGTCGGTGTCGAGTACCACTACTTCGGCGGTATTTACTACATCGTACAAGGCCAGCACTGCACTGAACACTCCTCAGGTTGACCATCAGAAAGTGACCGCTGCCGCCAATGCCAGTTCGACATTCTACTTTACTCTCACAAGTAATGCCGATGTGACTGTCTCGGCGACTGGTAACGCCAATGGTACTTTCGCGCTCTACGGCTCTCTCGATGAGGGCGTGGGTGTGTTTCTTGCCTTGTACGGCCCGGGAACTGCTACTTCCAGCGCCTCTTTAGGGCCAGGCAGTTACTGGATAACCAGCGGCACGAGTGATAGCGCTGTTCAGGACACGCAGCTCGGCTCCCTGCTCAATTTGGGCTCAACGAATGCAAACTACTCGTTCCGAGTAACATTCAAAAAGAATGCTGGGGGCGACTAAGAGAATTTAACCATTTACTTCAGTCCTTCAAAATTCATCGTGCCCGGAACCGCCCTGCGTTTTCCGGGCATTATCATGCCTGATCACTTATACTTTTGTTATAATTTTTTCATTTTCCTATTCCTCTAAAAGTATCAATCTGCCACCGACGTTCAACACCGTAAATATCTGAGCTTGCAAGCGGCATGGATTCTACCAGACTCTGTGAGATTAAAATGCTGTCGAAGGGATCTTTGTGATGAAAAGGAAGAGTGGCTGTTTTTAGTATATGCGAAATAATTATAGGGAGAAGAGTGAAACCATTACGGTGGAATAGCTCGGGCATGAACTCCTCGATCGGAGCTGAAAGTGATAGTTTGCCGATGCTGACTTAAATTGCAATTTCCCAAACACTGGCAATACTGACGAATTTGGTACAGTCTTCATTTTCAATAAGAGATTTCAGAGCGGATGGCATCTCCGAATCATCTGTCGTAAACCATAGTATCGCGTGCGTATCGAGGAGCAGATTCACGGCATATACTCTTCAAAGCCTTCCGGCGTTACGTCGAAATCAGGGGCAATTGAGACGATCATATCCTTCATTCTGCCACGTTTGGCACGCCCTGAAACTGAAGGTAGAGAAGTGAGACGAGCTATTGGACGATGATTATCTCTCAGCACAATCTCATCATTCTCACCTAACGACCGTATAGCCTCAGCCAATGATTCTGAAACCTCATTAAGCGCAATTTGTACCATTTCTCAGCATCCCCTATTACTGGAATATTTACATTATACCGTAGCACGGATATCTTAAATAGTCTTCCAATTTTTTGGACATCGTCCGAATCAAGCAGATATCGAAACTACCTGGCTTGGTTTTAATACTGGGAAATTTTGTAATAAGGTTTAGATCGGTTGTTTTCGGATGTTTGGAATCAATTCTGTAAGAATAATATTCATTTACAATTATACCGCCATATTTTCCATCCCTACTTCGAGGATTAGTGCTTCGATAGGATCTCTACCGGGAGATATACCTTAATGATGGAACTCCTACGTTTCAGTGTACAAAGGCTCTGTCCACGCCTTCGTTATCCATTAGTTGCGCAGCCTGCCACATCGGGTGAATATGCCGACTAATTATTCACGCATGATTCGTTCATCAATACATGTTGTTTCATACTGAATGGATGCATGTTCCAAATCGTTTGTAGTACTGCCGGGGTATACTGAAATTATGCCCACTTTCATGCGGATTGGCCCATATCTTTGATATTTTTACAGTCATGAACCCAATGAACCGCCGCACATCCATATCGATCGCGACGACAGTTCAGCCAAATTCTGGTTGCAACCTAATAGCCTTGCACGTAACCGCGGTTTTTCCGCACGTGAACTACTACAGATACAGGGAATGGCAGAGCAGCATAAGATTGAACTAATGGAGCCTTGGAATGAGTACTTCGGCAATTGAAACGGATGAGAGGGTTCGTGGAGTCGAGATTACAGAAGACATGCTCACTGTCGCGCTGATGGATGGACGCTGCATTTCTGTGCCTCTTATTTGGTATCCACGACTTGTAAATGCGGACGATGCTCAAAGAAAAAAATGGCAGGTGGCGGGTGGAGGCTATGGCATACATTGGCCGGATATTGACGAAGACCTCAGCGTCGAGGGGTTGTTAAGAGGTGCTGCAGCACCGCGCACAAAAGTGATTAAATAGATGGTAAAGACATATAGCGAGAGGGAAGACTAGATACCATTATTGGACGACCTGCTAATTATCTGTTATTCATTTTAAACTTTTGCATTCCATAAAATTGAGACGGACTCAACGGTTCTCATTTGAGGCTTAAAATACGCAAATGGATTCTGAACTAGCTCTAGCATAGGTATATAATCCAACGAACGAACGAGGGCTAGAAGATAGTTAGAACTCAAAATTTTTGCTACTGACCATTCTTTATCCGTGAATGAAATATAACCATGTTTTTCACACACTCCTTTCACTTCGATTGCGAGATAAGTCTGAGGAAAGACAATGCGGAAATCAAATCCAATGCCTAATTTTCGAGTATCTTCAATAGTACTTCCAATAAATTGAGTGAGAATAGGATACTGCGCAACAAAAAAAGCCTCGGCTTTCTCGCCGGTTCTCAACCGATTAGCGAAAGCATTTTCTTCATCTAGAAGTCCTTTAGAAGTTTTCTCTGTTACTGTAACAGGGGCGGTAAATATATTCAATGATGAATCATCGCCTACTAAAAGTTGATGGACTATCTGCACCATTGCTTGTTCGCTAAGTTCATCGTAAGCTTGAATCACATTTGCTCGTGAAGGCAAAATCTTACGCTGGTACCAACCAGCACGCACTTGGGAGCAATAGGGATCGAATGAATCCCGCATATGCTTCACAGTGGAGGATTTCACGTTTAAAATTTGACCAATTCGCTCGAATGCTTCATTAAATGAATCAAAGCCAATTCCACGAACGCCCTTTCGATCATACTTTGACAGAAAATAAGCGATGATGAGTGCTCGTTTATGTGCTTCTGTCATCTGTGATTCATGCATGTGTTTTCCTGAAGTTGCAAAATTAATAATTGTTCTGTTGGAACAATTAACTGATCGCTATCCATCGATTATTACTTATAAAATCAAACATGGGTTCATCAATATTCGAAACTGCTGCAATCACGCAAGCAATTAATTTCGATCAAAATTTAGAAATTTCTCCGATATTTTTACAGATTTATTATTATCATTTGTTAGGCAAGCACAACTATAAATGTGTGACATCCTACTTATGTACTATAACTATTGTGGAGCCTAAGCCAATTCTCCGTAGTTCACACTAAAACATATTTAACTGGAATCTGTTTTTCAGAAAATCAAGGCGGTTTTCTATTACTAAATAGTCAAATGTCTACTATTATCACACTTTATTTTTACATTAATAGTGTAATTGCTCATGTGATCTGAAAACTTATATTACTTGATAGGGCTGCCCAGAGTAATTTAGTATTGTCGTGTGGGTTCATTACATCCTTCTATATTTCCTCTACCGATTGTGATATATATCCTTTATCTATACTGTTGCTGTCATTTAGATATCGAAAACCAATCCATCAATTCAATAATGTAGAAGCCTGTTAAGTATACTTTGAGTCGGCCGGTGTGTTATAATCGCGGGAGGATTGTAACTATTATAGATGATTGATATAAGGAGCCTGGTGCATGAGTTTTACTATTGAAGAGGTCGTTGCCCGCGAGATATTAGACTCGCGCGGAAACCCCACCATCGAAGTCGATGTCTATCTGGAGGATGGGACCATGGGGCGCGCCGCGGTGCCCTCCGGAGCCTCTACCGGCGCGCACGAAGCTGTCGAACTGCGCGATGGCGATAAATCCCGCTATCTCGGCAAAGGTGTTCTTCAGGCCGTGGAGCACGTGAACGACGAAATCGGGCCCGAAATCGCCGGTATGGACGTCACCTGCCAGCGCGCCATCGACGGCCTCATGATCGAGCTCGACGGCACCCCCAATAAAGCAAAATTCGGCGCCAACGCCATCCTTGGAGTCTCCATGGCCGTCGCGAAAGCAGCTGCCGGAGCAGTCAGCCTTCCCCTCTATCAGTACCTCGGCGGAGTCAATGCGCACACCCTGCCCGTGCCCATGATGAACATTCTCAACGGCGGCAAGCATGCAGACAGCAACGTCGACCTGCAGGAGTTCATGGTCATGCCCGTTGGGGCAAGCGACTTCAGCGAAGCGCTGCGAATGGGCGCCGAAGTCTTCCATGCCCTGCGCAAAGTGCTTCAGGGGCGCGGCCTCTCCACAGGTTACGGCGATGAAGGCGGTTTCGCTCCTAACCTCGCCAGCAACGAGGAAGCCATCCAGATAATCATCGAAGCTATCGAGCAGGCAGGCTATAAAGCCGGCGGAGAGATCTGCATCGCTCTCGATCCAGCCGCTACCGAACTCTTCGAAGACGGCAAATACAACCTCAAAGGCGAAGGCAAAATACTTTCCAGCGCCGAAATGGTCGATTACTATGCAAAATGGGTGGATAAATACCCGATAATAAGTATTGAAGACGGCCTGGCAGAAGACGACTGGGATGGATGGAAACTGCTCACAGAGCGAGTAGGCGGGCATGTGCAGCTTGTAGGCGACGATCTTTTCGTCACCAACACCACCCGGCTCGAGCGCGGGATTACTTCCGGCACCGCCAACTCTATTCTGATCAAAGTCAACCAGATCGGCACGCTTACCGAAACTCTGGATGCGATCGAGATGGCTAAAAAAGCAGGCTACACCGCAGTCGTTTCGCATCGATCCGGAGAAACCGAAGACGCCACCATCGCCGATATCGTGGTGGCGACCAATGCCGGGCAGATCAAAACCGGAGCGCCGAACCGATCGGATAGAGTAGCGAAGTACAACCAGCTTCTTCGAATCGACGAAGAGCTGGAGAGTTCCGCAGTCTTTCCAGGACGTAAGGCCTTTTATAATCTGAGATAATTTTCTTGTTCCGGAAGCAGCTTTACTGCTTCCGGAATGAAGATTTAAAAATCGTGGGAGCCTTATTTGCGCCGAACCAAAATAGTCTGCACCATCGGTCCATCCAGCAGCAAAAGAAACACCATGGAGCGAATGCTTCGCGCAGGAATGAATGTTGCCCGCCTTAACTTCTCGCACGGCACTCACGAAAGCCATGCAGAAGTCATTCATAATCTGCGCGAATTGTCTCATAAAATGGGGCATCCACTTGCTATTCTGCAGGATCTATCCGGACCAAAAGTACGCATTGGAAATTTGTCTGCTCCCGTGATGAGCCTGAAACGCGGTCAGACTGTCGGGTTTTGCGCTTCGGAAAATCCAAACCTCAATCCAGGCTGCCCGATTATTCCACTGCCGGTGCCCGAATTGACTGCCGCCCTGCGAAAAGGCAATGTGCTGCTTATTGATGACGGCACGATTCAGATGAGAGTGACCGGGAGGGAGGGCGATCCTGCCGATCCCAACTCCATAGTCTGGGCGCGCTGCAGCACCAGCGGTGAGCTAAAGCCTCACAAAGGCGTCACCGTTCTGGGGCTCACTCTCAAGCTGCCCGCCGTAACAGAAAAAGATCTGGATGATTTGCGATTCGGTTTGGAAAAGGGTGTCGATTGGATTGCCGCATCCTATGTTCGATGCGCAACGGATATTGAACCCCTTCGGCAACTCATGTCTGATACCGGAATCTCAGTTCCAATCATTGCGAAGATCGAAAAATTCGAAGCAGTTCATAATCTGGAAAGTATTCTGGCAGCCGTCGATGGAATTATGGTGGCACGCGGTGATCTGGGGGTAGAGATGCCTTTCGATGAGGTGCCTATCATCCAGAAACGGATTATTCTACTGGCAAACCGAGCGGGTAAACCGGTCATCACTGCTACCCAGATGCTAGAAAGTATGATCTCGTGTCCGCGGCCCACCCGCGCGGAAGCTACGGATGTTGCCAATGCCATTCTTGATGGGACCGATGCCCTGATGCTTTCTGGAGAGACGGCATCCGGCCAGTATCCTATCGAAACAGTGCAGACCATGGCGAAAATTGCCCTTCGGGCCGAAACGGCATTCTTTCATATACCCGGATATGAGCACCGACTCACTCCCGCCAATAGCGTCACGGAAGCTGTGGCAAAAGGAGTCAGGCAGATTGCGGAGCAGATCAAAGCGAATGCCATTATCTGCGCCACCACCAGTGGCAGTACGGCCATGCGCATGGCACAGCAGCGGCCTAAAGTTCCTATCGTTGCCGCTACAGAAAGTGAATCGACCTATCGAAGATTGGCTCTCTATTGGGGAGTTACTGCGGTGCTGATAGATGCAGTCACCAGTACGGACGATATGTTTGTAACCACTTTAAATGCAGCAGAACATAGCCGGATGATACACAAAGGGGATACCATCGTACTGACTGCGGGTGTGCCGGTAAATAACCCCGGGACTACCAATCTCATTAAAGTGCATGTGGTCGGCTCGCCTTTTTAAATTAATGGCAGTAATAACAGATCTTCAATTTGAAAATGCAAGAGGTGTGAATATTGAAGCGGCGAAACACGAAAGAAAATAAATTACGTTCGAGAGCAGCCAGAAAAGGCAGATTATTTTTCGTTGGCACCACTCTCTGTATTCTGAGTATGTGGTTTGGAATAAATACGGCACATCCCTTTCAATTAACTGCAGAACTGAGACGGAAAAACGAGATAACGGAAAAATCGCTCGGTGATTTGACTGCGCAAAATGAGAATTTGCAGACCAAGATTCGAGCGTTGAATACACCTGAAGGTATTGAACTGACCGGCCGCAAGCATGGATTCGCCTACCCGAATGAACACCGACTGATTTTCCCTTAAATCGGCCATAATTGCATATGTTATCCCATATTTCGTAACTTCTACAGCCTGGAATCGAGCGCTCTTCGCATGGCACTGGCACAAAATCTGGTTCTATTCGGTGCTTCTGCGCTGGCAGGAGCGGTTAACTCGGTAGCAGGAGGGGGAACGCTTCTCACTTTTCCAGCGCTTCTATGGGCAGGGCAGAACGCCATAGTGGCGAACGCAACCAGCACGGTTGCATTGTGGCCGGGTCAGCTCAGCAGCCTCTGGGGCTATCGTAAGGAGCTAGGCCAGAGCCGCAAGGTAATTCTGCTGCTCGCCCTGCCCAGTGTA
Source organism: Chthonomonadales bacterium (assembly GCA_038203935.1). GTDB lineage: Bacteria > Armatimonadota > Chthonomonadetes > Chthonomonadales > Chthonomonadaceae > JANXSG01. The sequence goes on along the minus strand of JBBRDM010000018.1, from coordinate 35,486 downwards.
GTCGGCGGCACTGCCGGCGCACTGCTCCTGCTGCACACCTCCGAAAGCTCGTTTGTACGCATTATCCCTTTCCTCATTCTCCTAGCTACAGGGCTGTTCATGGCTCAGGAGCCGCTCTCCCGGTACCTAAAATTCAAAGCTTCCAGAGTAATCGACCCGACTGCAAGTGCCAGTGCTGTCGATAATGAAGTTGTAAGTATTCCATCGGATATCCCAAAAATCGGTGTGGGTGTGATGGTCTTTCAGTTCATGGTCGCTATATATGGGGGATATTTTGGCGCGGGAATCGGTATTTTGATGCTCGCAGCGCTCGGATTTATGGGTTTCCTGAATATACACCGTATGAACGGCCTTAAAAATATCAATGGGCTGTGCATCAATTTGGCTGCAGCCATTTTATTTATTGGGCGGGGTCTGGTGGATTGGCGGCTGGCACTCTTCATGGCAGCAGGGTCTATTGTGGGAGGTTACTGCGGAGCGGGTGGCGCGAGAAGGATCGGCCAGTCGAACGTACGAAAGCTAATCATCATTATTGGGCTAACACTGTCGATTTCATTGTTTTTCAAGAAAGATAAACCGAAGTCTGCTCCCATACCCCATTTCAATAACACTCACTCAGTAATTATTCAATGATGTTACGCAGGCGAGCAGTTTGCAACGACCTAACTATCACGGGCATTTATAAGCTCTCTCGTCCGTGAACATAAACGAATCGGAATTTCCAAAATAACGTCTGAACATAAAAACACCGATGTTGTAGCGGTAATCTGCGGATAAAAAATTTGAATCATTCCCGATGAAGATATTTAATATACTAAGGATTTAAAAGCATTTTAACCACAGATTACGCAGATTAGCGCAGATTACATTATTTCTATCATGCAGGCGACTACATTCTGAAAAGTTTAACTTAATCTTAATGAAGTGCTTGACTGCATAATATGAGTTATTAATGATGATGGCTGCACCTATGCAAACAGCCCTGCAGCTCCGCCAGTGTGCCAGAAGAGTATCGTTTGATCCGGGCGAAAACGCCCCTCACGAATCCAACCCAGCATCGCAGCCATTGCATTTCCGGTATAAACCGGGTCGAGCACGATTCCTTCCGTTTCCGCCAGTAAGTTAATAGCTTGTTCGCCTTCTCGTGTCGATACTGCATAAGCGCTGCCGGTATAGCCGGATTCAAACATAAGTTGGTTTGTAATCGAACCGCTTTCAATTTTCAAAAGGGATTTCGTCTCAGCCAGCAGTCTCTTCACGGCATCCCTGTAAGATAAGCTGCTATTACTAGCATCACTTTCTGGCTCTATCTCAACTCCGACCACATCGATTTTCCAATTGGCAAGCTCCGCTCCTACCATTAACCCCGCCTGTGTTCCTCCGCTGCCCGATGCACAAAACATGGCAGATATCTCTGAAAGACCAAGAGCTTTGTGCTGCTCCCGTAGTTCCAAAATCGCCTCAGCATAGCCAAGCGCTCCTACTGCGGTCGATCCTCCCAGCGGTATGCTGTAGACTGTTCTGCCTGATGCTGCGAGCTTCTCTGCTTCGATTTGCATCGCATGAATAAGCATCTGCTCGTGAGATATTTTAGATTGGTGATCGGAGATCCAGATTATTTCAGTCCCTGCCAATTTATGCAGCAGGAGATTTCCCGCAGGAGCTGCTGCAGGATTTGGAGGGGGGCCAATAAGCATGCACCGTACATTAAACCCAAATTTACGGGCCGCCATGGAGGTCTGCAGAGCATGATTTGACTGTGCTGCCCCGCATGTGAGGATAGTGTCTGCATGCTTCGATCGCGCATCCGCCAGCAGATAGGCCAGCTTGCGTGCCTTGTTCCCGCCTAACGCCAGGCCGGTCAAATCATCCCGTTTGATCAGTATATAAGGACAGGAGTCACCTAAAATTTTTCTGAGATTGTCCAGTGGATGAAGCGGGGTTGGCAGCAGAGCTGCCGGCAGGGGATCGATGCCGGATAGGCTGGGGATATTCTTAATCAATTGCATTTCCTGAAATGGATATAAGGCGTTGCCACCCCGAGAATAACACCTGATTAGTATACCAAATAAAAAATACCCGGCATCTTCGTTGAAGCCGGGTTTGACCAAAGGTGGAGTATTCCGCCCAGGACATCAAAAATGAGGACGAGAAAGAAGGATACCTTCGCATTTAATATAACATAGTTTTGCATGTGCTGTCAATATTAAATGCACAAAATGCTGAATATATTTTTAAACACTCGTATCGGATGCTTAAAAGTCTCGTTTCAAAAGGAATGGCTGCTACCGAATGCATTCTTTTTTCTGTGGTTGCCCAAAATGCGTGGATGTGCGAATATGCCATGATATGCGAATTACTGTTAATTTCTGCAATAATAGATATTATACATGAAGTTGAAGATTGTATTTAATGTGTTGCGTAGGCTATAATTCTACTAGCTATATTAATGGTATAAATTGCATTGAAAGGAAGGGAACAGTATGGCCATCACTGGGGACAAACGACGCGGCAGAAGGCCAGCGCTCGACCCAACTGATAGAAGAAGAATGGCAGCGCGCATCGCTAAGATGGTTCTGGTAGATCGGCTCGAGCAAAAAGAGATTCTGCTGCAGCTAAAAAGATCGGAACCGAGCCTTGCGCATATTGATGCCAGCACAGTTTCTCGGCTCTATCGATTTGCTCTCGACACAGGAATTGTCCGGGTGCATATTGATGAAAATGCGCCTTTCAAACCGCCCAGAGTGGATACTCTTGAAAGAGAACTGGTGGCTGCCTATGAACTCCAGTCGGCAATCGTGGCAGATACATCCGGCCATGACGAAACGCTCGAAAGCTCACTTGCGGACGACCAGATGCATCAGGCGCTCGGCCAACTCTGTGCAGATTATCTCGATACCATTGTACGACAGAACGAGATCGTGGCGCTTTCATCGGGTCGTGCCGTTTTCTATTCGTGCGAAAGCCTGTTCAATAAACATATCTTCGATAAAAGAAATGTGCGGGGCGTCAAAGTCGTCTCTATGAACGGCAATATCGCTGCGGAAGTTTGGAGTATGGAGAGCCCGGATGCCCGGCGTGCTATGGATGCAGATATCAGCGGCGCGTGGCTCGCAAGAGCTTTTCCGGATGCGCAGCTTATTCGATTGAGCCTGCCTGTAGCGGTTAAATCTCCGGACATGATTCAGGACTGGCTCGATGAAGGCCCGGGCCGATGGATATCGCCGCAGGTCTGGCAGGAAAAGCTGAAACAGGGTGTTACGAACACTGGTCTTCTCGATGACGACGAAGTTTACGTTCCTACGCTCGCACTTGTTGGAATTGGCGGAGTCCGGGCGAAATCCGGCCACCGTTTCATTGTGGGGCTGCATGAGCCTATGCTTGGCAACCTACAGCCGGAACTTGGCAAAATGATCGATCTGATCGAGAGCTATACCGGTGAGGGCCGTAACGGAGTATCCTGTGCGGTGGGTGATCTTTGTAACCGGCTGTTCATTACGCTTGCCGCAAAAAAGAACCTGCCAAAACCAGTGCTCATAGAACTGGAAGCCTATGTGAAATCGATTAATGAGCGGCTGTTGTCTATCACCTTCGAACAGCTCTATATGGTTCCCAAAGTAGTAGTGGTAGCTGGCGGCGCAACGAAAGTGGATGCGATACGATCCGTTTTAGAGTGGCAGGCTATGGGATGGGAACAGCCCATTGTGCACGATCTATGTACCGATCGAGAGACTGCAATCCGGCTCCTTGAAGCGAAGCGAAATACTACCCGCAGAGGATAGTAAAAAAAACTCCCAGCTCCTCGACTCTTCTCCCATATTTCCGGGAGAAGAGTACTTCGGATAGTTTTTCCCTTCAGACTATCAATCCACTAACCAGCGTACATAGAGTGGCTGTTCACCAATCAAATTATGAACAAAACCTACCTCAACCTACGTATATAGGTGAATAGCCTAAATAGTTCTTTCAGTTTTAATCCTGTTATCCTACTTAATTTTTGGAGTAATCCGTGGCAATTTCCAGGACGATTAAACTTTATCAAAAGTCGCTGTCTTTCGCATGTATTATCGGGTTAGTTTTATACTCGATTTCCCTTTCAAAAGCAGCAGCTGTAAGTTTTTATGCCCCGCCAGCAGCGTCTTCTCCGGATTCAGTTCCGAAAGAAGAGTGGATGGGGATGTATCTGGGCGGCAGGAAAATAGGATATTCCAGTGTATTTACCAGCGCTTCCACCTATCATGGAAAGCCTGCTATACTTACCAAAAGCCATGGTGTCACCCATTTGCAAATTCTGGGTTCTTCGGTGGAGCAGGAAGACGATACCGTCACTATATCAGACAGCAGTCAGCTGCCTTTAGCGCAGACCTTCGATGTAAAATCGAACGGCAGCGTTATTCATGTCGATGCTGTTTTTGATTATGCTAATAAAAAAATTACCTGTAATATAGGAACCGGCGCCTCCGCAACTACTAAAGTTCTGGACATACCAGCAGATGCACAGCTGGCTGGCGACACCAATGCGCTGACTGCCGGACGAAAGCTCAAAATAGGTGATAAACTAAATTTTACGTATCTTGAACCGCTTTCAGCCGAACTTCAGCAGGCCAAAATAGAAGTAACTGGTGAAGCCTTGGTCCGCGACCCTGTCACTGCTAGATATGTGAAAACTCTCATCGTGAAAGCTGCTTTGTCGCTTGGGCAGATGACAAGCTGGGAGTCTGAAGCTGGAGATACTATAAAATCTGAAATCGATCTAGGTGTCGCGAAATTGATTCTAGTGAGAGACAGCAAAAAAAATGCTACACTTGCTGACTCTGTTATGCCAAAGGTGGAGACCTCCGGGAGCGCAATAGGTGATGCCATTCCACCTGTTTCGGCAGACTTCGCGATAGCAACTGCAATAATTCCGGATAAAATAATTCCAAATCCTCGCACTCTGAGATCATTAACTCTCCATGTTACTGGAATTCCCAAAGATAGAATCATCTCCGATGGAGTGAGGCAGTTCGAAAAATCAGAGAATGAATCGGATGCGAAAAGTCCGATAACAGTGCGCGTGGATGTGCCTGAATTTTCATCACAAAATTCGGCAGCTCAATTGCCGGAAGATAACTCGGTTACTAAATACCTGAAAAAAACCGCCTATCTGGATACGGATAACCCGCAAATCCGGCAAACTGCGATAAATCTCCGTGGAAATCGCACTAATCTCTACGATATCGCAGTTTCAGCTAGGAACTGGGTTCATAAGGTGATGGTGCCGGACGCAAGTATTGGCGTGCCAAGAAGCGCCACCGACGTTTATGGCCGCAGGCGCGGTGTCTGCCGGGATTATGCAACTCTTTTTGCCGCTGTTGCGAGGGCAGCGGGAGTTCCCACCAGGCTCTGTTCCGGAATAGTGTATGCCCAGGATCGATTCTTTTACCACGCATGGGCAGAGTGCTGGGTGGGAAAATGGATAACATTTGATCCCACGCTCTACGATCCTCAGAATCCCGTTGAGTATGTAGATGCTACACACATCAAATTCGCAGAAGGCGATGTGACGAGCATGTTTGAAGTAGTATCTATCGTGGGCCGGTTAAAAATTAAAGTCGACCAATTTCACGAATAAGACTGAAAAAAACTGAATTTGTGCAGGTTATATTACGTCTAATAGGTGAGGAAGGGGGGTGGTGCAATGGGGCTGCGTACTTTCAGACAACTATTTTCACTTCTGCTGAGTGTTACTCTGGCAGGATTTGGCACATATCTCGGCCTTCAACTGCCGAAAATGCCTGCATTCTGGAATTTTCCTAGTGGCGAAGAGCTGCTGGTAAAGATGCCAAACTACAATATCTTTGTCACCATAGCGCTGGCTGTTGTTGGTTTTCTGCTGGGAATTTATTTCGGGCCGAAATGTGGTGATAAAATAATTCAGGCAGGGCGCGAGCTCGAAGCGATGACTGCGCCGGATAAGATAGCGGTTTCCACAGGAACTGCTATTAGCGTTCTCGTTTCACTGCCATTCTATCAGTTCTTATCCGCACTGAAAACTCCCTTTCTGATTCAGGCTGGGATTTCCGTGCTTCTGAGTGTGATATTAATTTATCTGGGTATCGTCTCCAGTATGAGTATGAAAACGGAACTCATAGCGATACTTGCACGCGGCGGAGCCACCGGCACATCCCCATTAGAAGAGACAAAGCCAACTACAAACTGCAAAATATTAGATACGAATGTGATTATTGACGGCCGAATTGCAGATGTGTGCAGGGCAGGATTTATTGAAGGCACTCTCTATGTTCCGGGATTCGTACTGGAGGAACTGCAGCATATCGCCGATTCAGGAGACAGCCTGAAGCGAGCGAGAGGCCGCAGAGGTCTGGATATTCTGAACGCTATGCAGAAAGAGCTGCCAATGGTGGTTCGGAGCTGGGACAAAGCGCTGGATAAAGCGGCTATGGCAGACGAAGTCGATTCCCTGCTGGTAAAACTGGCAAAAGCTCTGGAAGGCGCTATCGTGACGAACGACTTCAACCTGAATAAAGTAGCTGCCATTCAGGGAGTGCAGGTTCTGAATATCAACGAACTCGCAAACGCCATTAAACCGGTGGTACTTCCTGGTGAAGTCATGGTTGTAGAAATCGTTAAAGAAGGCAAAGAGCCAAACCAAGGCGTTGCTTACCTTGATGACGGCACTATGATTGTTGTAGAGGATGGCCGCCGATATATGACGGATACGCTGGCTGTTATTGTAACGAGCGTGCTGCAGACCGTTGCTGGTAAAATGATATTTGCACGTGTACGAACTGATGACGAAGGGGATGCGTTTGACTACAATAACAGTAACTACGCCCGATACGAAGGAGGAGCGAACGGAAGCACTCCAGGCACGGGCAGCAGTGGTTATTCCCGCCGCGGGCCGAGCAAGAAGGTTCGGTAGCGGCCAGAACAAAATCTGGTCGTTGATACACGGCAAACCACTATGGGAGTGGACAGTATCCGAATTTGACTCGCATCCTGAAATAGACTCCATTATTCTGGTTACCAATAGAGACGATTTTGAAACTATTACCACGGAAGCGGCTCAGTTTACAAAAGTCACTTCCGTGGTTGTGGGTGGAAATACCCGCTCCGAATCTGTTCGAATAGGGATGGAAGCCTGCCCGGCTGACATCGCTATTATCCTGGTGCATGATGCTGCAAGGCCTCTCATATCCAGCGAAGTCATTAGCCGAGTGATCGAAGGCGTTCGGGATGTGGGTGCGGCAGTTCCGGGTTTACCGCTTTCGGACACGGTTAAGCGTATCGATACCAATGGTTTTATTCGCGCTACGATTCCACGTACCGACACTTCTTCCATCGATTCGATTACCGGCCTGACTTCAGTGCAAACTCCCCAGGGTTCGCGAATCGAGCTTCTGCGCGCCGCCTATGAACATTTCAATTTAAGCGATTTTGAACCGACTGACGAGGCGTCTCTTCTTGAAAACCTTGGCGTCCCGGTGGTTATTGTCCCTGGCGACCCACTTAATATCAAGATCACTCGTCAGGAAGATATTGCCCTGGCAGAGCAGCTTAAAGGACTTTCGTTTTTCAGTCCCATTTCTAAAGATATCGAAACTGAGAATAAAAAATTAGACACGGCTTATTCTGTATCCGGGCCGGAGTTTCGTACTGGATTCGGTTACGATGTGCATGCGTTCGCCTCGCCCGAGGCTGGCCGTAAACTCTTCATGGGAGGAGTTGAGATTCCTCATGACAGAGGTTTGGAGGGCCACTCGGATGCCGATGTGCTGCTGCATGCTATCTGCGATGCGCTGCTGGGAGGCGCATCGATGGGTGATATTGGCATTCTTTTTCCCAATACGGATGAGCGATATCGTAATGTATCGAGCCTGGAACTGCTTGCGGTAGTGCGAGACCGGATCAGGGAGGCGGGATGGAGTGTGGTTAATATTGATTCGGCTGTGACAGCCGAAGCGCCCAGGCTGATGCCTCATCGAGAAAGGATGCAGCGTGCCATTGCGGAATGCCTGCACATCGAGCCTTCACGTATCAGCGTTAAAGCGACGACTAACGAGAAAATGGGTTTTGTTGGAAGAGGTGAGGGGATTGCTTGCTGGGCGAACGCAATGCTTCGAAGCAGTTCTTAATGTTCAAAATGTTCGCTGTGCTCTTGACATCTAGGTATTGATGTGATATATTAACTTCTGTGTTGGCTAAACGTATTGCCTGCCGTATCCCGGGCGAGTGGTGAAATGGCAGACACGCTGGCTTTAGGTGCCAGTGCCGTAAGGCGTAGGGGTTCAACTCCCCTCTTGCCCATCAAAATTCACATCTCATTGTACCTGTTTGCGGGAATAGCTCAGTGGTAGAGCGCTTCCTTGCCAAGGAAGAAGTCGCGAGTTCGAATCTCGTTTCCCGCTTATTTCAATCAGTCTAAACAGTATCTTCTATATTAAATAGCTTTCGTTCAGCAGCTGCTGAACGAAAGCTATTTTTCTAACAACCCTTTGATAATTGAAACGTGATTAACCACGGAAAAGCACGCAGGGTACTTCAATAACAGAATCAACAATTTCCACCTTTTGCATATATTAGGCCGCAAATTCCTAAAACGATAAATCGGTATGTGAATATGGAAAAGGAAAGCATCGCCATTATTATCGCAATTTAAGTCTTACTTACAACATGAATATATCAGCATTACAGATTAACTTTGAGAGGAATATTATTTCATGGCTCACCTACACCAATATTTTGACACTGATTTCAGTTCTGCTGTCGGAATTAGCATAAAATTATTGTTTAATGGTCTGTCGCTTGAAGCTGGGGTATTTTATGATTTTTCAGCATATATTGGTTTTTTCGCGTGTTATATCCCACAGAACGAATTTAAATTAGTCGATTTTATTAAGCTCATTCAAAACATAAAGGATAATGGATGTAACTATGAAATTATGAATATCAATAAATTGCCACCCGCAAAATTGATTCCAGGGGAAATTAAAGCAGAAGTTATAAATGGAGCATTTCAAATTAGCTGCAGATTCCATGGAGATCAGGACTGGATATCATCAAAGGATATTCCGAAATCTGAGAGAGTATTTCTTTATTCCGAGAATGATTTAAGTGATACTGATATATTTGAATTAAAGAAAGAAGGGAAGAAGATTGGACTTGATATACAGTTCAGATCACAACGGTTTGCAATGAAAAGGTCAGAAAAAGAAAGTCCTTTAGCATTTATTAGCCATGATTCAAGAGATAAGGAAGATGTAGCTCGTCGAATCGCAGTTAATCTTTTGAACATGTCCTGTCCCGTATGGTATGATGAGTTTTCATTAAAAATCGGGGGACAATCTTCGTGAAAGCATTGAGAAGGGTCTCAAAGAATGTGAGAAATGTATCCTCATAATAAGCCCTAATTTTATATCAAATACAGGGTGGGGCAAAAAAGAATTCGACTCCATCTTTACTCGCGAGCTAATTGAAAATTCAAAAGTAATTCGACCAGTTTGGTATAATGTGAGTAAAAAGCAAGTTTATGAATACTCCCCAAGCCTAGCAAACATTATGGCTGCTAATTGGAATGTTGATGGAGAATCTGAGACATGTAGATTATTAAACCGTGTAATCAATGAGAATTCACTCTCTTTTTCAATGCAAATCAATTCGCCCTAGTAGATATTTTGGGAGTACTAAAATAATGGGGAAAACAAGAAATATGATATCTGTGGAGAGCAGATCTTAAATTAAGTTATAACATCTTGTTCATGAAGACTGCTCATGATACCACAACCTACATTTTCTCCTGTTATGCACGATAAGTACCAATCCCAGATATTTACACAGCGATCGTACTGCTGGCTTTTGGATGCCCTCTCAAAGCTGTTATCAAAGCTTGACCAGGGCAAACACCAACGTATCCTGGCTGCGTCGGCAGACATAACCGATTATCACTGGAGTATGGAGGAACTGCTTTACTGCTGCCTAGCTCTGCCGCCGTATGTGGCTCCAAAACAGCGAGGTCGTCCACCTGGGAACACAGTGCACCAGGAACATAAGGGAGCCAACCAAACTGTCATCGTTCATTGTAGTGCTGACGATGATCGCTTTGAGTAGTATCTCAAAATTCCATACAATACATAAATCTTTGAAAAATGATCAAGCCCGCATCCTCTGCCATAAAGCAGAAGTTGAGGGCTTGAAAAACTCATAAACATTGATGCGGCGAAAGTCTAATCGGATCAGTAAGCTATGAACTGTTCGAGATTTTTCTTACCGATGAGAAAACCTTCCTCGCGCTCGACTGCATCGTCCTCGTGTTCAATGGAGATAACACCATTGTAGCCATTTTTGCGGAGCGCCCCTATAAACGGACCCCACTTGATCTGGCCGAGGCCTGGAATTACGTACCGCCACCAGCCATCGCCCTGGTTGCCAACAAATCGCTTGCGGTCTTCATTAATCTCCGTGTCTTTACCGTGGACATGAAAAATACGGTCTGCGAAGACATCTACAGCGTGAATATAGTCGATATCCTGCCAGTAAAGGTGAGAGGGATCAAAATTGAAACCGAGGTTCTTGTGGGGAAGCACCTCAAAAATCCGTTTCCAATGGCCAAGGTGCTGGATATTCGTCGCTGTCCAGTTCTCCATCGCCAGTTTTACATTCTTGCTTGCAGCGTATTCCAACAGAGGAGGAAAAACTTCCAGGCAATCCTCTTCAATCACTTTATAGCGGTCTTTACCCGGATAAGGCATACCCGCCATACAGCAGACCACTTCCACATTCAGCATTCCCGCGATCTCAATAGCTCGGTGGAGCGTATTGATGTTCGTTTTACGGCGTGCTGGATCCCCATCGGTAATATTGGTATAGGCGGCCAGTCCGGATATCTGCAGCGCGCGTTTTTCCATGAGGTCACTGAGTGATTTCGCATCCGATTCCGAAAAAGTGTTCGTATCTATATGCTTGCTGCCCGGGCCCGTCGCGATTTCTAAGCCGCCAAAACTATACTCTCCGGCAAATGCCGCCACATGTTCCAGGGGTTCTCCAGTGAATGGCCCAGTCAAAATACCTACATACATATTCATCTCCTTTAGCCGAAGGCTCCTGCACAAACTGCTCTTTCTAACTGCATCCGCTAGGTTCAGTTTCGATGTATATCTTCTTCATTCCTGCAGGAATTCAGGCAGCAGAAATTATTTGCACAAAGGAATGTCTCTGAGTTAGACCTGCATAAGGTAAAATTGGTTAGAATGTCGAAAAAATAAATTACCAACAAGGGGCGGCTCCATGAAGATACGAAAACAGGTTCTCTGTCTGGGCAGCATATTCGCGTTTGCTGCACTATTTTTGATAACCAAAAAAGTTCTTGCCGAACATTTTTATATCAATCTCAAAGTCCAGACTAGTCTGGGCCAGGGCGAAGCCTCGATGGATACAACTCCTCCTATCGGCGGCGTAAATCCCAGGCCCGTAGTGAAAGCCAAAGTCAATGAAACTATTCGAGTACGGTGGAATATGAAAAGTGGTTTCCCCCATGGAATAATGAAGAATGTCGGTGTACATTTTTTTGTGGTCAAGGAGCAGAATCTCGGTCAGAAGCCGGTCCCAGATCCGGGTGGACCTGCCGGAGTTGTTGATAACGCTTTCAATATGGATTTCGCTCCTACCGGAGCCGCATCCGGAATGCTTCGATTCCAGATTTCCGAACCTGGCAACTATCTGATACGTCTCCAAAGTGAGAATACCCACGATGAACATGAACATGAACACTTCTCCGCAATCGACCTTCAGGTTCAGTAATCACCACTTTTCAGGAAGCGCATGACGCAAGCAAAAGAAAAAATATCTAAAGAACAAAAACCGGTATTTTGTGATTCTAACGGAGTTGGTACACCTTTTCATGGCAGAAAATCCAGGGCTGCCCTGCTGGCAATTCTCTCCAATTCGATTCTGGTTCTGCTCAAGCTGGCAGTAGGATTCTGGAGCGGATCAGTAAGTGTGTTATCGGAAGCGCTGCACTCCGCCACGGACTTGATGGCTTCGGGGATCGCTTTTTTCTCGGTAAGAGTTTCGGATACTCCGCCAGATGATGACCACCCCTTTGGCCATGGCAAAATCGAAAGCCTTTCCGGGTTAGCGGAAGCGCTGCTTATCTTAGCGGCAGCTGCATACATCATTCACGAAGCCGTTTCCAAACTCCACGCTCCCGCAATAGAATCAAACAAGCTGAATGCCGGCCTTGCAGTGATGGCGCTTTCTGCGTTCTTTAATATACTGCTTTCTGCCTACCTCGCCAAAGAAGCGAAAGCTACGGAATCGATAGCTTTAAAAGCAGAAGCCCGCCATCTCCGAACCGACGTTATTACTTCTGTGGGGGTGCTAATTGGGCTGGCCCTGGTTCGTGTTACCGGAAACACGCTGTTCGATCCGCTGCTTGCATTTGTTGTATCGGGTCTCATTCTGTTTGCTGCTTTTCATATTGCGCGCGAGGCTCTGGCTCCCTTGATTGATGCCCGGCTGCCAGAACAAGAAGTGAATATTATTCGGAATATCCTGGAAAGCGATGATCAGGTTCTGGGCTTTCACAAGCTGCGCACACGCCGATCAGGATCACAGCGGCATGCGGATGTGCATGTCCAAATAGATGATAACTGCACCCTTGTCCAGGCACATGATTTCACAGAGAAACTTGAGGATGAAATTCGGGATGCGCTGCCTGCGATTACCATCAATATCCATATTGAACCGTTTCATGCAGAGATTGCGCATCAAATTGAGAAACACGGTTTGAGCCATCCCGGAGAATAAGTTTCGTTCCTCTGAGATTTGCAGCTAGAAGTTGGGATATTGCATCTCGAAGAGCGTCCACGTATCTCCCTCGGTTTCCAAACTGTTTACTCTTACAATGTTGAAACTCAGCTGCAGCTCCAGAAGCGCTTTATCATAAATCGATTTGCTAGATTTTCCGGTTAAACTACTCAGTATTTTCAGCTCTTTATTGTTTACAGGATTTTGACTGATAAGCGCAAAAAGTTTTTGTGCCTCGTCGCTGAGTTGGGAATTATTTCGATGGTTCTCTTTATAAAGTTCGCGCAGTTTTTTCATTGAACAGAGGATAGCGCCTGTTTTGATTTTGCCATAGAATATTTCATCCGGATACTTAGCCGGTAGTTCATTTTTCCACGACCAAACCGCCCCCATCTTTTCTCCCCACCCAGATTCTCCCGCCATCTTTTCGGGCGCATCCACCGCTTCCCAGAGTGTGGGCATGGCTTTGGAGCTGCCAAGAATCCCGCAAATTCCAACTTCTAGTACAAAACTGCGTGCCTCTTCGATCGTTCGCACGGAAGATTTCCAGTCGTTATTCAATATTTTCTCCCCTGATCACGTAAATTTGCTCTATTATACCGGCTGAGAACTCCTGAAACAAACAACTGTGGCAGCTAATCTAGACGCATTTACATTGACCTCGTAAGGGAGCTGACATTTCGTAAATGCAGGAATTTGAGAACTGGATTGCAGCAATAGGGCAAAAATGAATAGTTAGTTTCATCCGGGAACATTTCCGTTCAGTCATTCGTGAAAATATGTATAAATGCACGCATTTTAGAAGGAGAAAATCATGGAACAGACGATATTACGAGAACAGTGGAGCGAATATTTCCAGCAGTTCAGTGATAAAAATAACCATCGAACCACACGCCTTGAGATATTTGATGAGAACGGAGTGCAGGAAGCAGAACACGGACTTCCATTCGGCGGAATCGATCTGGATACCCATGATGAATCCGCACCGTCTATCGAGATATGGCTGGAGGATGAGGGTTCTGACAATCGTCATTTGGAGCACCGAATACCGAACGTTCGTCAGGTTATGATTAAACTAAGCGAAGATGGAATCGATGAAGTATTGGATATTGAAAGCGACGAATCAACCCGCACCCTGCTGCATTTTGAAGATTCTGCTGGGATTGGAGTTTAGATATAAATCACCTTAGCTGTCACCTCATATCCAGACTCAAAAAACGGGAGATCGAGGGATGGTGTCTTCTCCAATCAGCATGGAATTCATAGCCTATTGAACCGAAGTTTACGATAATTTACGCCGGTTCGATTCTATTCCTTCGGCGAATTAACCTAATGCGCAGTTAATTTCTTCCATTTTAAAAGTTGCCCATTATACTATCCGCCCCAAATTTTTCTGTCTAGACTTCGGTACTGGATCGCCTCGGCGACATGGGAGGTGGTGATATGGGGTTCGCCGGAGAGATCGGCTACAGTGCGGGCAACCTTAAGAAGCCTATCGTAGGCGCGTGCCGACAGGCCGAGCTGAGAAATAGCTGAACGCAGCAGCGATTTGACTGGATCAGATGCGGCACAGAATGCGCGCAGCTCTGCAGGCCCCATCTGTGCGTTGCAGAAAACGGGGCGAGTGGTTCTTTGCCGGTTTGCATCATATGCTGTAGAAAGCGCCTGGGCTTCCGGCAAAGGTTCATCGGCAGGATGCCTGGGGATATCGGGGTCTGAAACCGTTTCAGGCATTCGGGAGAATCTCTCGGCCTGCAAGTTTCGTGCGCGTCTTACTCTGTCTCGAATGGCTTCGGAACTTTCCCCTGTTCGTGTCTGAAGCAGCTCCTCCTCCGAAAGGCGAGGCACTTCGATATGCAGATCGATCCTGTCCAGCAGCGGGCCTGATATTCGTTTCTGATATTTCTGCACCTGAGTTCGGGAGCAGGTACAGGCTCGGAAAATATCGCCATAGTATCCACAGGGGCAGGGATTCATGGCAGCGACGAGGGTGAAATCGGCAGGATAGGTGTATGATGCGGATACCCTGGAGACGTTCACCACCCCGTCTTCCAAGGGCTGGCGCAGCACCTCCAGAGCATCTCTTGCAAACTCCGGAAACTCATCCAGAAATAGAATGCCGTGATGTGCCAGGCTCACTTCGCCAGGCCGAGGAACCGCGCCGCCACCCACCAGTGCAGCGGTCGATACAGTGTGGTGCGGCGATCGAAAAGGGCGGGTGTTGACAAGAGCGACTTCCGAACTCAGCAGCCCGGCAACACTGTAAAGTTTGGTGGATTCCAGCGCTTCGTCCACGCTCATCGGCGGCAAAATAGAGGGAAGTCTCCTTGCCATCATGGTTTTGCCAGAGCCCGGCGGCCCAATTAGAATCACATTATGTCCGCCTGCGGCTGCCACTTCCAGCGCTCTCTTGACATAGGCATGGCCCTTCACATCGGCAAATTCGAAGGGGTGGCGGCCAGAATCAAGCTGAAGGAGTGACTTATCGAACGGTGTTTTGTTCAAAGATTCTGGGACAGACAGCGCTCGTGCCATCTCTACAAGAGAGGTTATTGGATAGACATCCAGGCACTCCACTATGGCGGCTTCGCGGGCATTGGCGGCTGGCAGATAGAGTTTCTTATGTCCGCGCTCTCTCGCTCCAATGGCTACTGGCAGAGCGCCGGTAACGGGCCGGACGCTTCCATCCAGCGATAACTCTCCGATGACCAGCGCTCCCTCCAGCTCTGTTACCGGAATCTGACCTGTGGCAGCGAGTATCCCCACGGCGATAGGCAGATCGAAACTGGGGCCGGCTTTGCGGATATCGGCTGGGGCGAGGTTGACCGTTACTCTCTTATCGTACGGGTAGAAGAAGCCGCTGTTTTTGATGGCGGTGCGAACCCGCTCTTTACTCTCGTTGACGGCGGCATCCGGCAGCCCAACAACGGCCATCATGGGCATTCCATTGCTGACATCGACTTCTACATGTACCTGATACGCGTCGATACCCAGCACCGCGCTGGACTGCACATGAGCGAGCATAGCGTTCTCCATTCCTGCGGAGCGAGAAAAGTGTCTGCCTGTCACTTCGTTACGCGGGTATATTTTTCCTGCTTGATATGTGGGCTTATTTCATCCTATAGTCAGCGAATGAGTATCTGCTGCTAAGCCGCTTTGAAAATTGGTGTGAGACCGTGCGCATAGGAACGCAGTTCAGCAATCTCCTCATCTGTGATGGGTGTAAACTTATCAGCAATATCCATTGCCAGGCGGAATAAGCGCGGGTCGCCGGGAGGAACGGCCGCAGTGATGGGCTGAGAAAGTGTAAACCGGAGCGCAAGTTCCGCCAGATGAGGGTCGGAAAGCGGCTCGTACCAGCAGTGCGGATACGGGCGATCCTCATTCTCTTTCCAGTTGGTGCGAGCCATCGCTTTCAATGCCAGGCGGGCGACGCCTCTTTCCTCAGCTTTTGCAATAATCTGGGGGCCAAAATTTCCTTCATAGAACGTCACAAAGTTTATTGGAAAAAGCGCCGAATCAAAATCGAAACGTTCCATTGCCCACAGTGCCGCCTCCACCGAATGAGCGCTGAATCCAAGATGCCGCACAAGGCCAGAGTTCTGGGCTTCGATAAAAGTCTCCATGGCGCCTCCTGCGCCGAATGCCGTTTCGATATCCTCTTTACTGGTGATGGCATGAAGCTGGTAAAGATCTAAATAGCCGGTTTGAAGATGCTGGAGAGATCTCTCCAGCTCTTCTTTTGCACCCGATTTAGTACGCTGACCAGTTTTGCAGGCCAGAAATACTTTGTCCCGGCTGCCCGCCAGAGCTGGCCCAAGCCTTTTTTCCGTCTCCTGATCTTTGCCATAACTCGGCGCGACATCGAAGTAAGTCACACCTCGATCCAGAGCCTCTCCTACAATTTCATCTGCCTGATCCTGCGTCGTATCCACCAGAACGACGCCACCCATTCCGACGATCGAGATTTCTCTTCCAGTCCGGCCTAGAATTCGTTTTTCCATCGTTTCCTCCCACCTTCTTTTGAAAATATTCTACACCATAAATGTGAAATAAGATCATTTCTATATAGACGTAATATTTAGCCTTTCCTATCAGCCGCCCTGCACATTTGATGGGGTAAGAAATACCTATGGGAAGAATATATTCGCTTTCGGGGGATTAGATATAGCCTAAGCTGTCTTGCAGCACTAATTAACGAGCCAAATTGGAGGAGTACAAAAAATCCAGCACAGATCATTTGCTGTGATCTGCGCTAGTTTAGTCTGGATTGGTAAGGAACAGCTAATTACTAAGCTGCTTTTTTCGACTTAAGTTTCTTCAGTTCAACAAGAGACAGCGAATCCGGAGGATTTTTCCCTGACAATCTGATGCTTGCTTCTTCGTAGATAGAGCGTACCCTTCGTTGATCGACTATATCCGGGTCCTCATTTTTACGGCGATCCCAATCATAATTATTGAATTTATCCAGCAGTTCCTTCGTTAACATGCTCGCATCATTCATTCGCTGTACTGATTCACCCAGCGATTGAATACGTCTAGTCTGTTCCGCAACTACTTCTGTGACGGTTCGAGAGCCTGCGGATACCTCATGCGCTGCAGCGCTCATTTGCTCGGCTCCAGCAGCTGTTTCTTCACTGACTGCTGCGACCATCGTAATTGCGCTGGAAACCTGCCCAGATACTTCCGTCATTGCTCCAGTTGTAATTTCATTATCCGCTAACTGTGAGTTGACACCTTCCAGGGCAGTGAGTACACGCTGAACCGAGAACTCCATCTCCTCCGTCACACTCATCACTGCTTCAACGCCAGACAGAACAGAATTGGAAGCATCCTGGATTTGGATGAGGGCCAGTCCTGCATCTTTAGCGAGAGCGGCTCCAGCAGTAACTTCATTGCGGCTTGCAGTCATCGCAGAGACAGCAGCCTCGACACCCGACTGAACTCCGTTAACCAAAATTTCAATCTCTTTCGTAGCAGATACAGATCGTTCGGCAAGTTTTCGGACCTCATCTGCAACAACGGAGAATCCTCGGCCATGCTCACCAGCTCTTGCCGCTTCAATCGCCGCATTCAGCGCCAGCAAGTTTGTCTGCTCGGCGATCTGATTAATCGTCTCCACAATCAATCCTATTTCCTGGCCCTTCTGCCCGAGTTCGGTTACTTTGTTCGCGGATAGGGTCACCTGTTCCTGTATGCGCAGCATGCTGATGATCGTCTTTTCAACAGTGCCGTCACCCTCTTTTGCCACACTGGTAGCGGCTTCTGCAGCCTCCTTCATCTGTTTTGCAGATACAGCCATCGTTTGGAAGCATTTTGCAGCCTGCTGCATATCGGCGGCCATTACGCTTGTGGCTTCACTCTGGGATTGATTGCCTGTTTTTACTTTAGCGATGGCATCTTGAAGTTGATTCATATATTCAGATGCTGAAGTTGCGGACTGAGCCTGCTGCTCACTGCCCTGTGCGATTTCCTGGCTGGTAAGAGCTGACTGACTGGCCGCCATAGATACATCTTCAATAGTTTGCGATATTTTTAACGCAGATTCCGCGGTTATAGCACAATCATTCACCAGCTCTGAACTATAGGTAGCTGCAGCTTCCGCACTGGAAGCCAGTGATCCAATAAGCAGCCTTATTCCACTCAACATATTTAAGAATGCTTTTCCCAAAGCATCATTGTCGCTGCGAGGAACGATTGTAAATGCTAAATTTCCTTGTCCCATCTCATTCGCATAGCCAGCCATTTGCGTGAGATTCTTGGTCATTTCCCTGAAATCCCCGGCAAGCTGCCCAATTTCATCGGATCCATTGAGGGTAACTTCCTGGTTAAAATCGCCTTCAGCTATGCTTTTGGTAATTTTGCGTAAATTTGCGATACTCACAAGTACGGTGGAATGGTAAAAGCCTAAAAAGAGATACGCAACAATTAATAGCGAAAATAGAGCGAATGCACTCACTGCAAACCTTCTATTTACAAATCCACTATGCCTCACTGCGAGCAGGTCATCTAATTGCTTGATAGCCAGTTCATGGTAAGCCAGGGATTTCTGAATGACAGCATCGGCAGCGTTCGCAATCTTGGCGGATTCTAAACTAATAGCTGACGCATGGATAAAATTACTGGTTAGTAAATCAGTAAATGTAATCGAATTAGTCTGAAAAGCCGTTGCAGTGTCATTGAGGGTCTGTTTCACGCCAGCATTATATTTATAAGCCTGGTCCAGATCACTCTGGATGGTAGAAGTAGGTATCTTTATCTCGTCAATGAGCACGGCGAGTTTGATTTTGTCATCGATTGAGACTGATTTCCTGGATGCAATTTCAATGGCGAGATCACGAGCCTGACCGATCTTGGTAATGATGGCGGGAGATTGGGTCAGCACGGTATCCATCGTATAGTAGCTGTCGATATCAGGATCAAGTATAAGGTTTGAATTAATCCCGATCTTCGTGATAAAGCTGCCAAGATCGTTCATCAACGAGATATGTGCGTCCATACTTTTGGCAGCATTTGTATTTAGTGAAGCGCTCTGAACGGTATTCCAGTTGTCTTTTATATGCTTCCACGCATCGCTTGTTTTCAACGACTTGTTCAGAAGTGTGTCCTGCGCATCTATAGCATGTATATCCTGTGCGATGTTCGATTCAACTGTACTGATTAAATCCTTATTGCTGCCTTTGTTGAGATAGAACTCCTGAGTAAGCTCTTGATGGTGCAGTAAATCCGACAGTAGTTTATTGACAGGAATATCGTAGGCAACTCCATCTCTTTCTACTGCGGCGAAATTACTCGAAGCAGTAATCTCTTTTTGAAAGAAATACATGATGGTGCTGAATGGAAGCAGGAAGATTAGGCTAATGAGAATAAACTTTTGAGTATACCGAATCCGGTTCATCAGCATAGAGGCTGGCAATATAAGGTTTTTCAAATCTCCACTCCAATTCAGAATTTGCCAGAATGAAAAAATATTCGACAATAGATTTGAATTTTTTCCCTCTATTGCTAAATAAAAATCACAGAATTTTGGCTTTGATGCCAGTATTATTGGCTGGAATCGTTAATTCTTGAGCGATGTAAGCTGACTAAATGTTATTCTGAAGCTGAAATATCTTTTGCAGGGTGACTTTATAAGAAGAGTTGAAGGGGAGAGTTCGAATACATGGTTCGATACATCCATTGGTAATGCTTGCCGTCCTGGAGGATGAGACACTTTCAAGTACAACTGCCCGCTCGCCAAGGGTGATTCTTCGTAATTGCAGCTGATGACCTTCGCTGTCATCATGCTGCCGCACATCTATTCGCGCGCTTTCATTCCCGATATTAGTAACCGTATTTTTTTCACAAAGCGCTAGTTCATCATCTTCATCGTATTGGAAGAATAATCAAGAGGTACCCCGTTACGAATCACTCTCCGTCCCGTGGCCGGAGAGTGATTTTAGAGTCAGAGAATTTATTTATTTGACCGTGATAGTGCTATTGAATATCGACGAATTATACACGCTGTCTCCGGCGAAGGAAGCTGTCATTGTGTAGGTTCCGGGAGCTGTGCCCGCAGGTACCACATAAATGAATCCACCCACTCCGTTCGAAGCGGTTACCGCTGTTCCTGCAGCTATGCCGTTGACTTTGAGAGCAATCGTTCGCCCGCTGATATAGTTTCCGAAGCTGCCCAAAAGGCGAACTGGCTGTTTCAGAGTTTGACCAGCTGTTATTGTGGCGTTTGTCATAACCAGGCTGGAATTAGTCTTGATGATCGTTAGTGTACCGCTGCCTAGAGAACTATTGTAAGTATCATCGCCTGCAAAACTTACAGAGATAGCTTTTGGACCTATCCCGATACTATCCGGAGCTATAAGAGAGAATACGCCGAATCCACGCGAGTCGGTGACTGCAGTTCCAAGCACGCTTCCATTCAGGCTGAACGTAACTGTTTTACCAGCGGCTGCCTGATTGAGCTGGTTCAGCAATCGGCATTGCAGGCTGATTGGCTGTCCAGGGAAAACCGTCTGATTAAATGCAGATAGAAGAGTATTTGCTTTAACGATTGTGAGTGTGCTGGTAATAGTGGAAGGATTGTACACAGGATCCCCTGGAAAAGAAGCTGATACTGAGTAGGTACCTGGTGCAATATTCGTCGGCATCTGATAACTGAAAGTCCCAATACCGTTTGCCTGTGTTAAAATATATCCCGTTGCTGTCCCGTTGACATTGAGAGATATCTTTCTTCCACTGATTAAATTTCCGAATTGGCCAGATAACCGCACAGGTATACTTATGATTTGCCCGGCACTGGCTGAAACATTATTTAAAACTAGCGACGTATTCGCCTTACTGACAGTCAGGGTACCTGTATTAGTTGAAGCATTATACAAGTCATCGCCTGTAAAATTGATGGTGAAGGTAACTGGGCCTGCTCCAATGGTGTCTGTTATTTTATACGGGAGAACTCCAAATCCTTTTGAGTCGGTCACTGCAGTTCCAATGGATATTTTGTTGATAACAAAGTTAACTAATTCATTGGCAACCGTATGGATGCTATCAGAAAACATTCTGCAAGTAATATTTACAGTCTGACCCGGGACGCCTGCAGCGTTATAGGTTGTGAGACTAGTGTTGGTAAGTATCGGCGTGACTGTCAAAGTTGCAGCAGCCGATGTCCCGCCAAGGTAACCCGTCACGGTTGTGGAATGAACTATCGTCGCCGCTTTAGCAGTAACCGTAAAACTCGCCATGTTCGTGCCTGCAGGAACCATAACTGTTGCGGGTATATCAACGACAGTTGGATCACTGTTTGCTAGGTTTACTAATGCTCCCCCTGGTGGGGCAGATGCTGTAAGGTTTATTGTGAAAACGGCGGTTTGGCCTGCCTGGATTTTCGTATTATTTATCTGGAGAGTGGAGATGGTTAAGCCAGTGAACCCATCCTCGTATAGAGTCCCCGCTGCCGCAGTGAGAGTGCCATCAGTTCCGCCATTTACCGTGATTTTAGAATCTGAAAGCGTTTTGGTTCCGGAATATAAAGCAATGCGTCCACCGCCGCCCCCACCGCCAGTGCCGCCATTATCGCCGCCGTTAGCAGTTATGGAGCCTGTTCCAGCGAGAGTGTAGGACTGCAGCAGAATACTTCCTCCGGCGCCCCCGCCTGCGCCAATACTTGCTTTGTTCGCATTTGCAGTAATTAATCCATCAACTTGCAAAGTTCCATAAACGGTAAGATGGATTGCGCCGCCGCCATAACCGTCAAAATAGTAGGTACTATTGGATATTCCCCTCCCGCCGCCGCTCCCGAGATCGAGTGGCTGCCGAGTATCTCCGTAAAGCGGGCCTGAAGGAGGAGCGTTCCCGCCGAGGCCGCTGTTCCCTCTGCCGCCGTAGCTTCCTCCTGCTCCACCGGCAGTACCAAATGATTCTAATGTGCTCGCACCGGCTCCCTTCCCGTATCCTGGAATATTCCCTCTTGCGAGAGCCGATACAATGCCGCCGCTTTCTAGCGTCATATTCCCCTTCACTATCAAGTTCAGAGAATCACCCATAGCAGGAGCCAGGACGCCATTACTTCCAATGGTGACCTGGTCGAAAGTATTTTGGTCGAATATAACAGGGTGGGCAAGAATTGTTGCATTTGTACGGGTATGTACATCAACATTATTATTCACTGTGTTATTTATACGTAGTTCTCCGTATAACTGCCCGGGACCTTTCACGACGACTGTTCCTGCTGCCGCATTGGCTGAGTAGAAACTGGAACCACCGCTCGCTTGAATACTGCCTCGGGGGATGTTATTTGTGGCAGAATAGTGCACCACGATACGACCACCGCCACCTCCGCCGCCGTATGAATTTGAGGAGCCACCATTTGCCCTTATTGTCCCACTGTTATTATTCGTCGTGGTGGACAAGGATCCAACATCCAGAATAATACTGCCACCAGATCCAGCACCCCCGTCGCGTCCATACATCCCATCAGCAGCTATTGTTCCATCTACAGTAAGAGTTCCGCCAACAGTTATACGGATAGCCCCTCCTCCAGCCCCACCGAGATATATGCCGGAATTTCCAGACCCTCCACCACTGCCCAGGTTTTCACCTCCACCCAGGTCTATCGGATTTTTCGCATCCCCGTACGTGGCGCCTCCGGCTGGTTGACTCCCATGATAACCGAAACCTCCTTCACCACCGTAGCTGGCTCCGCCGCCACCTCCGCTGCCGGTATTGTTCTGACCTGCACCCAGGCCTTCACCCGTGCTGAATCCACGCCCGGTTGCATCCACCCATCCATTTCTATCCACTACCATATCGTGGAGAACATTGATTTTCAGGGCATTATCAACCAGGGGTCTCGGATAAGCTTCGGGTGTAAGCCGGGCTCCACCCCATATAATGACATTATCGAATGTGTATGCGTTTGGAGATGGGGAATATGGAAGAGTTGTCCCAACACCACTTTTTCCATTGTTGCTGATCCATAGGTCGCCGTCTGGGCTGTTCGCCGGTCCATGCACCCATACCGTCCCTGCACCACCATAGTTAGTACTGCTAAAATAATCCCCTTTGCCTAACGCCCCTATCTGTGATGTTCCATCTGAGTTCTTTAGCTGTATATTTAGTACAGTATAGCTGATGGCAATACGTCCCCCTCCCGCAAAAACACCGCCGTTTGCATTAATAGTCCCGCTGCCGGTAAGCGTAAAGACTTGCAGTAGAATACTGCCTCCAGAGCCGCTGCCTCCATAAGAGCTTCCATCCTGCCCATTTGCAGTAATCGCTCCATCCACTGTGAGAGTTCCACCAACAATGAGCTGAACTGCCCCCCCGCCTGGCGCACCTGGAGCTCTTCCGTTACTAGTGGAACCACCTCCACTGCCAAGATCCTTAGGACTTTTGATCGAGCCATACACTGCACCAAACGCTGCCGGACCAGCCAAGCCTTCGCCGCCATAACTGGCACGGCCACCACTATACCCGAAACCTGTTCCGGGGTAGTCCTGGCCTGCACCCGGTCCGTGGCTGCCGGGATAGCCCTGCCCGTTTAAATTGATTGCGCCGCCCGCATTAATATTCGCATCATTTGTGACGGTGAGCTGCAGTCCCGCTATAGAACCTGCCGTATGGGTAATG
This sequence comes from Chthonomonadales bacterium, assembly GCA_038203935.1. Classification (GTDB taxonomy): domain Bacteria; phylum Armatimonadota; class Chthonomonadetes; order Chthonomonadales; family Chthonomonadaceae; genus JANXSG01. The sequence goes on along the minus strand of JBBRDM010000018.1, from coordinate 11,558 downwards.
ACGGCTCCATTTTGCAAAATTAAGCTGTTGATAGTAAGCTGCGTATCTATGGTGACAATGCCACTCGTCACCACAATATCTTTATTTGTATAAGTTGCAGCGTTATCCGTATTAATGGTGAGCGGCCCGGAAATATTGAGAGCTAGCGCTGAGCAACTTGCGCCTATAATGAACAATAGACATAACAAAAGAGGGTGAAATCGTTTGAATTTCGGATAAGCGCGCATACTCATAAACTCCTTTTACATCAGTTGATAGAACGGAGATTTACTACATTGAATGAAAACTGGAATTGGGAATAATAATTTCTTACGATTGACAGATTAATAGTCAGCGATTACGCAATTATGTAAAGTGCCGTGATCGAGCGTAATCACCACGGGTTTTGTAGCGAGGTTAGCTGCGAAGCGTGAGAGCAGTTGGAGCATGTTAAGTTTAGTATCCACCATCCAGAGTGTAGAATTTGTCTAGATTTAAGAATTAATGTTAGTACGTCTTAAATAAAGATATTATATCGATTCAACTTTGAGAATTACATTTCCTTCTATTTAAATTCAAATGTTGCTGTTTTAAAATTTAATTAACATCCATAATCTTAATCAAATCTCTATTTTAAATCACGTGTCAATCGACAGTCCCGCACTATTTCGCTTTTCAGGAGTGAGAAGGTATGCGGGAGACGCACAATCCGATATTAAACCGACCCACCATACTCTTTTAAAAGTGCAATAGCAGGTCCTAATCCAACTCCAATATGGACGTCGTATATCTCCGTAGTCAAAGCGTAATCGAGTGCAGTTCTGCCATTCAAATCTCTTGCGTTAACATCTGCTCCGTGATCTATGAGGCATTCTATAAGCTCCACCGAATGTTCTCTTGCAGAAAGAAGCATTAAAGGCGTCTGATCTAATTCATTGCGTGAGTCGATCACGGCTCCTGCTGAGATAAGTAGTTTCATACTCTCAAGACAATGCACCTCATGCAAAACACTATTCTTCTTTGGGCCGCACGATAATAAATCAACATTGTAAGTTATTAATAGACTTACCATCTCAGCACTTCCTAACCACGCTGCTATAAACAGTGGTGTTAATCCAACTTCAGTACGTGCTTCAACATCAGCACCCGCATCCATCAACATCTTAGCCACGTGATACCATGACGATTTTCCTTCGATCAGGTTTCTTATGCGCTTGGGCCATGCATTTCGCCTTGTCTCGCTGCAAGCTTCGTGCAGCGGTGTCATTCCGCGATAGTCTTTCGTGTAAACATCTTTTCCATATTCTATGAGTAGAGCACATATCTCTGTATGTCCATACATCGCTGCAAAATGAAGGGCAGTCGACTTGCTTTCATGCTCCCTGATGTTCAAATCGATTCCCGCACTCAGCAGTAATCGTATAATATCTACGTGATCTCTTTTAACAAGCTGACTAATCAATCTCCAATCAGATTTCACAAAACTCTGGACACGCATGGGATTACTCGCCAGCATTTTTGATACAATTTCGCCATCTCCTCGTATAGCCGCTCTGATAAAAACATCATTTTCATCATCCATTTGAATTCCTATTTTCAATTCCTTTGGGATGGTTAATTAAATCCTACTGATAAAATTCGTCATTTAAATCTTTCTCATCAGGAGTGAGAAGGTATGCGGGAGACGCACGGCTAATGTTTCGGGCAAGTTTGGAAACTGGTTCCAGAAGAGATCGGGATGCTCCTCGAAACGCTCCAGGGCTAAACCAGCAGCAAGCAGGCTGTTCATTATCTGGCCGAGAGTCCACTGGCGCTCATGCACGTGAAACTGGTCCTTCTGAGGGTGCTCCTGGATACCTGTGGAGGGAATTGGCCAGCCACGGTCAGTAACCTGCGTACCAAGGAAATAGTCACCCGTTACGGCATGAAGCTCGTAGGTGGATGCTTCCATATCCCAGACAAAATCGAGTGGATGGCCTTCAAACACATACAGCCTGCCGCCTGGTTTCAGCAGCCTCGCGACCACTCTTGCCCAGGCCACGATATCCATCATCCACGGGAGCGCGCCTCTGCCTGTATAGACCAGGTCTGCCGTCCCATTGAGTTCGTGGGGCGTTTCCAGAATATCACTGCAAACCCAGGTCGCAGGAGCGGAAAGCGCTGCAGATTTACGCGAACCGACTTCCAGCATTTTTGGGCTTATATCCACTCCCACCACTTCCGAAGCGCCCTGCCTCCAAAGTGAGAGAGTATCCGTACCGCCGGCACACTGCAGATGGATTGCGCGATTGCACCAGGCACTTAGATCGTGAAGAATTCGCTTTTCCGGCTTCAGCAGACTGTTTCCGCCACCGCGCAGCATCTCAATATCGGCCTGCTCATCCCGCACATAGATGGAAGCCGTGGCATCCCACGCCAGCCCAGTTTCCAAATGTTCTTTAAAAGCCATTTTCGCCATTCACCTTTACTTTGATCTCAAACGAACTTTAGGTTCGATATTTGAATTGCAGCAAAAAATTAAATTAGCCGCAAAGAAGCACAAATGGCGCAAAAAAGATTGAGATTAATACTAAAACTTGGTAATTAATGCACTCCACTAAAATTCACCTGAACCTTTTATTACGCCTTTTGTGCTTCTTTGCGGCTAAATAAACTCTAATTCTCAGGAAGTAGAGTTTTGAAGATTTCGCATCACACAGGAAACAGACTGCGCAGTTCATTTTCATCCGGCACTCTTCCATATTCGCAGATCTGGAAAGCCTCCACATAACGAGATTCTGTCGGGAGTGTCCATTTTGACAGTACTTCAGAAACCTTCTCCCGCCGATGTTCGCCTCTCGAACGAGCATACTTAGCAATTAGTTCTCGCCGTGCCTCCGGTTCACTCTCCGGCGGAATATCGCCAAGTACGCGCGCATTGTAAGGCAGCCATTCGAAAACCTGGGAGATGTGAGACGCGATCATATCTATTTTTTTATCCATCACGCTGTCGATAGGTACCACGATATCGGTTCGGAACGGAATGAGATCGCGGAAGTCATCGTACCAGTAGGCAAAAACAGGCATGCGATTCAGATGGGGCGTATCTGGGCACAGGAACGGAACTGTCAGCATGTAGGTGGCATCGAGGACGAGCTGAGCGGTATAGCGGTGGTCTCGGTGATAGTCTACCGGACGATTCAGCAGCACCAGATCCGGCCCACGACCAGGCTCGCCAAAAGATCGGAGGCATCGAACCATCGCTTCGGTCGTGGGCAGATCGACATAGACTTCACCATCGTGCACACCCAGCGTTTGATAACTCGCTCCGATTATGCCCGCCGCATTCTCCGCTTCTATCAGCCGGCGTGCCGCCAGGCTGGCACGGTTATTTTTGTACTCTTCCGTATAGTGGCCCCGGTCTCCATTCGTCACCGAAACAAATCGGACTTCATCTCCGCGCTCTCTGAAAAGCGCTGCCGTACCGCTCACCTGAATCTCATTGTCATCCGGGTGCGCCCCGATACACAAGATATGCATTTTCGCCATAGCTGACCTCCGCTGTATTTGCGATCCAATTCCATCCCTCGGCAATTATACCTGAGTTGTAAGAGGCTGCAAAAAGCCCAGGTTTATCCGAATGCGCGAAGATCGATGAAGAAAACAGGTAATGACAGCATCGCTTCGCGGCAAAGATTGCGTCATTAGAAGCAGTAGTTACATTAAACTTTTCAGAAAATCTATGGGGTTATTCGACATTACGAAATATTTGTCTGCGCCGGAATCCAGAGCTTTTTTAACCACACTTTCCGAAGCATCAGGCAGGAGCAGCATGATCGGAACAGACGCTGATTCCGGATTATTTTTAATTGTCCGAGTAAGTGCGCAGCCATCCAATTCCCATCCGGTAGAATCGATAATCAGAAAATCCGGACGTTCATTTTCGATCATTTCGAGTGTGCATGCAGCCGAAGATGAGCAGTTTACAATATATCCACCTCGTTCGAGATTGACCTGCATCAGACGAACGAGATACCTCTCATGACAAGTAACCAGTATGGTTCGATATCCCATCTTTCCCTCCAGAAGTTAGCCGCGTAAAGCAATCGATGGCTAGTTCCTCACCCTCTTAAACCTTCTCTTTTTGTGAGCAGTTCTGCGCAGTTCAGGTCTTTATAAGCTGCCAGTGTTTTCTGCAGCTGCGGCCACCACACCCATTCCATATCCTTCTGTTCTGCAGGATCGATATTCCAGTCCCAGACCACATAAAAACTCTGCATGGCCGCAAGCCGGTAGTCGTCCCAAAGCATTTGCCAGGAATAGTCCACTATTCCGCTCTCTTGAAGCTGGCTTAAATATTGCCTGAGGAGAGGCTCCTGCAGTTCGCATCGAATGCCAGTTTCCCACCAGTGAACCATCATATAAGCCAGGTCGCTTGCACCGATCCAGGTAGTAAGGCTCGAGTAAAACGGCTGGCGGTCAATCAGATAGGTGCGTCCATTCTGGGTGTTTGGAGAGAGAATATTCCCCGGATTCGGGTCGCCGTGGTTGCAGGTGAAATGCTTATTTTCCTGAGCGCGTTTCAAAAGCAGGGCAGGATGTTTTTCCCAAACGAGCGACAGTATGGCGCGATCCTCAGCAGAAATTCTGTCTCCCAGATAATTAATAAGCGGATCGATGCCAGGCTGGTGGTGAGAAATATAGCAGTTCATAACACTGCTGCATGGGTACCTGCCTACTTTCTCCTCAAGCTGCGGGCTGTCCCACCAAAACGCATGCAGCCGCGCCAGCGCCTCCACTGTTTTGAGCGCGCTGCAGAGTTCAGGAGTTTTATTCCAGTTCACCTGGTGAGTTTCTGTCAGGTCTTGCAGAAGGAGATGGTATCGGCTGGATGCAGCATCGTATGCGGAGTGGAAGCAGCAAGGCATGGGAGGATCGGGCATTGAGGAGGCGATGGATGTGTAGAATTGGACCTCGCTGTCACCAAACAAGGCGCTGCCTTCTTTGCAGATCTTCAGGAACAGACTGGCAGGCAACTTTCCGGAAGCATCAGGCGAATAAAATATCTGCAGCCGCGCGGTATGGGCATGAACACTGTTATCGCTCTTACCGCAAACTTCCATAACATGGCCGCTTTTAAGGAAGCCTGCCTCCCTTAAAACTTTACTCAGCCATTCGGCTGTAGCTTCATCAACTTCAGTAAGAACTTCCTTTTCGATTTCTGCACCTCTCTGACAGTCGATAAGGTTTGATGAAATACTTCAAACAGTTCTTATTTCGTTCTTAATGCCTTAATTGTTAAAGGGTCAACACAATTGGTTCGCATCCGCCGCCTGATTTTAGGACTGTTTTCGACATGCCGGTACAGTTCGATTAACGCAATCTCCTCAGCGCTCGCAAGATTATCTGCCATAGTATCCAGCGCCAGGCCATTCTCATCTTTTTCGTATTTCAAATCCCATTCGATAAATTCATCTGATTTTACTGATGCAGAAATTGAGGAATTATCGGAATGGTTTTGAGACTTCAGCCGATACATAATGTTATACAAACCATTTGGCGATTGAAATATTTGTGCTTTCGCATGATAGGCAGCATGTTCGATTTCTTCTATCAGCTTTGGTTTTACACGAGGAATATAAGTCCTTATGTCAAACAACGAATCAATGCTGCCGTTTTCGATATCACTCAGTATCGGTTCAAACTTAAAAATAGCTTCTTCCCGCGAGAATGCCATTAGCGGTTCGTGCGGCCACAACTCGAACCAGTCTTCCGGAGTTCTAAGCCAGTAGTGAAAGAGACCTTTTGGAGGTACATACCTCCCTTCATACCTCATAAAATAACCCTGGAACGGTTCTTTGCGGACATCCCTTCCACGAAAAACAACCCCAACGCGACTGCCAGGCTGGGGCAAAAATATCCAGCCGTGCATCTCTCTTGATGGCTCATGCCAATACGTCATAAACGCTCCTATAATGAACAACACCCGACATACATTTCCACGCGGTCAATTATTTTCATTATCCATGGGAGGAATCAAATCCGCCATTCCCAAAGAACTCGAAAAGTTATGATCATGCAGGCCACTGATAACACCTGCTCGATTCCCGGGCGGCTGGTTCTGGCTCACTTTCCATTTGCCGAGAAGACGCGTAATCACTATTTCAAAGCCGACAATCGAACCAATCAGTTTTTGAATAAAATCATCCGGTGCATCCGAGACAGCCCATGGCGCCTGAAAAACGGATTCTTGAGAATGCGTGAGGCTTTCAACCTGCTGGCGAATCCATAGAGGATCGTCGATAATTCGCAGCGTGCCATAGGCATGAACAACGGCATAGTTCCAGGTGGGGACGACCTTGCCAGTCTCCTGTTTTGAAGCATACCAGGATGGACTGATATAGGCATCCGGGCCCTGAAAGATCGCCAGGGTTTCCATCTCCGGCAGAAAATCGTTCCATAATCGATTCGAGCGGGCCACATGGCCCTGCAGCACACCATAAGGCTGCTCGCCTGCAGTCAGCACGATTGGGATATGATTCGCCGTGATTCCATCCGCTGTCAGAGTAACGAGTGTTGCCAGAGGATTCGATCTTATCAATTCGTGCATAACATCGATTCTAGTCTCTTCGAAATGCTTCGGAATGTACATTCGAGCGTTTACTCCGAACCGGCTTTAGCAATCAACTCCTCGATATTGTATCCATTGATTGTGAGCCCGGAAATGTTGGCATCCTCGATGGTTACATCCGCCATATTCACATCCTGAAATTTAGCTTTATGGAAATTGATATCCGAGAAGACCACCGACGCCATGCTGATATTGTTAAAGGTCGAGTCTGCGAAACTGATGTTGTTAAACTTGGATTTGTTGAGTACAACGTTATCGAAATCCAGTCCATCTATCACCAGATCAACCAGTTGAAATTTACTCATGTTTTGCTCCTTACTTGACTCTTCTGAACGAGACAATTGTATCCAGTTTATTCATAAAGTGGCTGCCTTCCTTCCAGTTTTATAAAAACAGCCAACACAGACACGATATTCCTATTACGAGTCATGTTACTCAGCCAATCTGTTTAGTAAGATGATGTGAAAATAAATTGGATTGCAGTAGTTTAAACCTGGGAAACTGCTCGCCTAACATCAGTTACCAGGTTAGTGTCTCCAGACAAAAAGCATCAAACGGAGTAATAGGAGTATAAAATGCGCTGACGCCTTTTTGTAAATCTTCGAAAAAATAATTGTGCCCGAGGATTTAGTTTCCTCGGGCACAATTGCGGTTTAGGATGGTACGGCAATAACTGAAGATTACTTACAAAAACCTCTCAAACATCTAACTTCAAAACCACCACACATCCTGAATAACACTCTAGTTTGATTTGGGTGACTTTGAAGCGCCTCGGCGTACGATCAGTAATCCGGAAGGAACTAAAATACCCAGCATCAGGGCGATGCTTCCGGGTTCTGGAATAGCTGTGACCGTTACTCTCGCAACCGGGCTGGAATTATCCCATCGCCAGGATGCCGGTGAGTCCGTTCGAACGCCATTTACATCATATCCGAGGCCGTTGGTTATATGATCGATGCCGCGCAGCCCCGTACTCAGGTGAACAACTCCGTTCTCCGCGACATGCCCGCTCCCGCCAAATGCAATGAGATCAGCAGCAAGTTCCGTATTCACTTCGGTGCCCGCATCCAGTGCGAATACGTCGAATGTCTGTGTTCCGGAGATATTGAGCAGGTCGATTGCCAGCTCTCCAGAAAATGAATCGTTGGTTTTTCCCAGCATCCAGGCGGAAGAGAGAAAGGGATGTGCAGCGTCGGCATTGACAAAAACTGAGACGCTGCTGCCAGGCAGGAGCGGAGAAGTGAGAGGCGTCTTCATATCCAGAATAGAACTGCCAACCAGTGGAGTCAGCGTATTTACCAGCGGTCCTCGGTTCCCTGATTCAGCAATTTGCTGAATCCCATTGGATGCCGGATCACCCGCATTCCATAGTGAAACAGAAGCATCATGGGTGATAATTACAGGCGGTGAAAAGGGCTGACCTGTAGTCAGGTCAGAGATGGTTACCTTGTATACCTGCGCATGAGCCGCCATTGTCAGCCCGGTGAACGATGCAGCAATAAACAGATTTCGAACAGATCGCAAAATTGATTTCATAGGTTCCTCCTGAAGCCGTGTCGGAAGGCAGCTGCCTTCACCATGGTAAATCCTTCAGGAGGATGTAAAGTTCGCACTGTTAGATATTTTGCAGATTATTTTTGCCTGCGTTTTTCGACGTCATCAAGCAGAGAAGCGAGTGAGGACTGGCTTTCTGCTGAAAGGTTGACGGGCACCTCTTTATTCCGGAGTACCTGAAGCTGTTCACAAGCTTTTCGAATAGAAACAAAGGTGGAGTAACACTGCCGGCAGCTTTTTATGTGCAGCTCGACATACCATCGCGCAACCCCGTGCAGGCTTTCATCGGCAAGAGAATCAACCAGTCTGGCCATATGCCGGCAAGGTTTTAATTCACGGGCAATCTGAGCGTCTTTCTCATCTATGTTCATATTCAGTCTCCAGGGGCGCTGCAAATTGATCGTAAAGATGCGAATGAACAGTCAGCCATTTTGCCAGCTCACGCCGCGCTCGAAACAGTCTCGAGCGAACGGTCCCTACTGGAATCTGGCAGATGCCGGCCACTTCCTTGTAAGTCAAATCCTCCACATCGGCCAGCAAAACGGCCAATCTAAGATCATCTGGAAGGGAATCGAGGGCAAGTTCTATAGGTTCGGAGAAAGTGTGGGCTAATGCCAGCCACTCCGGGCTATCCTGCTGCGAGGTACAAAGTGCAGCGTGCATGGGGATGCTGGACTGCAGCTTTTCAATAGGTTCGGAATGGTGAAATTTATCTCTGCGCCGGTCATGTAAAAATCTATTCGTCAGTATTTTAATCAGCCAGGCCCTTGCATTGGTACCCTCTTTGAATTTGCCATCCAGGAAAGCTTCATATCCTCGTACGAGAGTATCCTGAACGTACTCTTCAGCAGCGCTATGCACTCGCGAGCAGAGATGCATGGCACACCGCAGGAGCGCACCCTGGTTTGCACTGACAATTTCTTCATACAGCAGCCTTCGCCGCAGGAACTCTGCGGATGCTTCTGTCGCTGATTGCTTTAATTCGGGCATATTACCATTCTCCCGAACCATTAACGCTTCAGGTACAGGAAAGGTTCACCGGAGTCAGCCAGAAGGATATGTCGAGACCGTTTCTGCTCAATCAATACATATCAAGCACATTGCGTACTTTCTTTGCCAGGCTCCATGGTGTGAATGGTTTTGATAGAAAAGCAATTTCGGAATCGATAACCCCGTGGTTAATGATGGTATCTTCCGTATATCCAGAAGTATATAGAACTTTCATTTCTGGCCGCAGGGATTTTAACTTATCAGCAGTCACTCTGCCGCTGATACCGGGCATTATCACATCCGTCAGAAGCAGTGCGATATTTCCCTGGTAGGTTTCTGAAATCTGCAGCGCGGCCTCGCCACTTTCCGCTTCCAGAACCTTGTATCCCTGACGTTCCAGGGTTTTTAGAGCCAGCTTCCGAACTAAATTTTCATCTTCCACCAGTAGAATAGTCTCATTCCCACGCGGCAGCAGGGTGGGAGGCAGCGCAGCAGCCTCCGAGTTTTCCCACTCTTTAAGGCAGGGCAGATATATCTTAAAAGTAGTGCCTTCACCCATTTCGCTATACAGCCAGATATGGCCGCCGGCCTGCTTGACAATACCATAGACCGTCGCCAGTCCAAGTCCGGTGCCGCGTCCCATCTCTTTGGTCGTGAAGAAAGGCTCAAAAATATGCATTCGAAGTCCTTCATCAATACCAGGCCCGTTATCGCTCACTGCCACCATTACATAATCGCCGGGCAGAATGTTTTCTCGATGCCGAGTATAATTTTCATCCAGTGAGACATTTTGTGTCTCGACTGTAATTTGGCCGCCATCGGGCATAGCATCACGCGCATTCACTACCAGATTTACTACAATCTGTTCGAACTGCCCGGAATCGATCCGTACCCTATTTAGATCTTCTGCTGGGTATGTTTCCAAAACAATATTTTCGCCTATCAGCTGCTTTAGCAAAGAGGTCATCTTACGAATCAGGTCATTGAGGTTGACAATCTGCGGAGTGATCATCTGTTTTCGCGCAAAATCCAAGAGTTGCCGCGTGAGTTTCGCTGCGCGCTCGCCAGCCGTCTTAATTGTTTCCAGGTGATTCAGCAAATCGGTTTCTCTGTAAACATCTTCCACAGCGAGCTCTACGGAGCCGAGAATAGCAGTAAGCAGGTTGTTGAAATCGTGTGCAATACCGCCTGCCAGCCTGCCCACACTTTCCATTTTTTGTGACTGCAGAAGCTGATTTTCAAGCCGTTTGCGCTCGGTGATATCCGTATGCACTCCAACCCATTCGCTGACCGTTCCATCTTGATTCAAAACTGGCACTGCGACAATATCGAAAAGCCGCCAAACGCCGTCATATCTCTTGACACGATGTTCAAAAACAAACGGTTTTCTTGCTTCTACTGCGTTTTCCCAGGCCGTGATAGTCGCCTGTACATCTTCTGGATGGATCGCATCGGCCCATCCATAACCCTGATACTCTTCATATTTCTGTCCGGTAAACTCTGCCCATCCTGTCTGCTCTCCCTCCATTTTTCCGGATGAGTTGTTGGTCCAGATAATATCGCCTACCGCACGCACCGCAGCTCTAAAACGTGCTTCACTATTCCGAAGCGCATCTTCCACATTTTTACGTTCTGTTTGATCAACCCCAATTACAAATATACCGGAGACCGAACCGTCTATTTCAAAAATTGGCTGGTAAATGAAATCTACAAACCTCTCCCTTACTGTTGCGGAAGATTCGTCCGGCTGGAACAGAATTCGGACATCCTTGCCTTTAAATGGCAGCCCGTTGTGAAAGACATCATCGAGGATTTTTACAAAACCTTGTTCTACGACTTCAGGTACTGCCTCACGAACCGGCTTGCCCAGTATATCCCGGTGACCAATAAGGTTATAGTAAGGCAGGTTGGCTATTTCGAAAATATGATCTTCACCTCGAAGAACCGTAATAAAGGCAGGCGCCTGCAAAAATAACCCGGTCATCCGGGCTCGCTCCAGCTCCAGGGTTTCCAGCAGCTGCTGGTTCAATATTTTTTCGTTCTGACGATTAGTCATATCGCGCGTGGAGCCGGCGACTGCTTCTACCTCTCCCTGATCATTGAAAACAGGGGAGAGAATATACTCATAGTATCCTTCCCCATGCACGCTCGTGTACGGGGTTTCGTCAATAATCGGCTCCCGGGAAATGATAACAGTCTGAATCTGCTCCTGCAGGCGAACAGCAAGGGCCTCCGGATAGCCAAGATCGAAGAAATTCTTCCCGACAGCATCTTTAAAATCTAGATTCCATAGGTTCAGGAGAGATTGATTAATGTAGATAAATCGGCCGGAGAGGTCGAATACGTAGGCGAAATCTACGATGGAGGAGAGAGCAGCATCGAATAGCCTGGCCTGCTTTGCAAGCTCTTCCAGGGCAACATCCTG
>JBBRDM010000017.1:0-43798 GCA_038203935.1 Chthonomonadales bacterium | reverse complement strand
AGTTTGGATGTCCAACTACATCCATGTTGCAGCCCCGAAACTCAAATGGTCGGCAGCGCCATTTCCATATCCAGCAGACCGGCCGGATATGGCCGATATAAATTTTACCAATCAGGACGTGTTTGTGATTCCCCGAGGCGCGAAGCATCCGAAAGAGGCGTTTGCATTTCTAAATTTTGCTGAATCGCAGAAAGGCATGGAGCTTCTATGCATGGGCCAGAGAAAGCATTCGCCTCTCAGGAAAGTGAGCTCGGAGTTCTGGAAAAACCATCAGAATCCCTACATCCATCTTTTCACAGATCTCGCCTACAGTAAAAATGACGTAACACCGCCCAAGATCGGAATCTGGCCGGAATATCTGGCGGAGATGAATAATGCTTTCGACCAGATCAGCCTTCTGGAAAAAACTCCCAAAGAGGCGCTCGATTTAGTACAGCAGAGAGTTCAGGAAAAATTCGATGAACATCAGGCGCGGCTGCGTATGCGGGGAGAGATACATTGACAGGCTCGCGCCCAACTCGCCAGGTTAGATCGATATCGCGTGCCGAGTCTCGCTCAGCGGCCATTTTCGTAGGACTCTGGGGCATTGGATTTTCGGTATTTCTGCTCTACCCCCTCCTTGCGTCGATCTACTATAGCTTTTGTGACTATTCGGTACTTCGTCCGCCCATCTGGATTGGAACGGCGAACTATCATGGGCTGTGGAAGGATGAAGTCTTCTGGATCGCCATCAAAAATACCATTACCTATGCGGCTATGGCGCTGCCGCTCGGGCTGATTGTCGCACTTTCGCTGGCGCTCCTTTTGAACGCTAAAGTCCCTGGAATGCCGATCTTCCGGACTATCTTCTTTTTGCCTTCGCTGCTCCCGCTGGTTTCGCTGGCCATACTCTGGCTCTGGCTCTTCAATGGCGAGCATGGAATCCTGAACGAAGTGCTTCGGCGGCTGCATATCACCGGACCGAACTGGCTGGGAGATACGAACTGGTCCAAGCCGACACTGGCTCTGCTGGCAATGTGGGGAACGGGCAATGCGATGGTAATCTATCTGGCAGGCCTGCAGGGAGTTCCTCAGCATCTCTACGAGGCAGCCGACCTGGATGGGGCAGGATGGTGGGCAAAAACGCGGAACGTAACCCTCCCAATGCTCTCGCCGGTCATTTTTTTTAATCTGATAATGGGCATCATCGATACCATGCAGGTGTTTTCGGTTCCTTATATCATGTTTCCCGGCGGCACTCCTGCGAGATCGACCTACTTCTATACGATGTATCTGTTCGACAACGCCTTCATCTATCATAAGATGGGCTATGCCTGCGCCATGGGGTGGATCCTGTTTGTAGCGATTTTGTGTCTTACCTGGATGGCATTGAAATTCACAGACCGGCACGTCTACTATGGAGGCACGTGATACAATGACTGCCTCCTCCAAAGCACGCAATAAGAAAACAGTCCAAAAGTGGTTCGCTCTTTCAGTTTTGATTTTGCTGTCGGCGCTGTTTCTTTTTCCACTGTTCTGGATGCTCTCAACCGCGCTCAAGCCGATGGAAGAGACTATCCTGCAGCCTCCCACGTGGATTCCCACCCATTTTCGCTGGAGAAATTTCCCGGATGCATTTTCGTATCAAAGCGAAACTCTGAGTTACATACCCTTCCTGGTCTACGGTCATAACACCCTCGTATTATGCATGCTGACTGTCTCCGGCGCAGTCTGTTCGAATGCGGTGATCGCTTATGGATTTGCACGCCTGAGATGGCCTGGCAGAGAGCTGGCGTTCGCTGCCACTCTGGCGACCATGATGATTCCTTTTCCGGTACTGATGGTGCCGCTCTACACAATGTTTCGCCACTTCGGATGGGTGGGAACCTACCGCCCGCTATGGGTCCCTACCTGGTTTGGCAGCGCCTTCAATATCTTTCTATTGCGGCAGTTCTTTCGGACGATTCCATTCGAACTTTCTGAAGCGGCTAGAATAGACGGCTGCTCAGAAGTGGGAATTTTTCGGCTGGTTATTATGCCTCTTGCGAAACCTGCGCTGGCAGTTGTTGCGCTTTTCACCTTCATGGCGACCTGGAACGATTTTCTGGGGCCGCTTATCTATCTGCTGGATCAGCGGACTTTCACTCTCTCGCTCGGCCTTCAATTCTACCAAAATCAACATGGCGGCGGGGAATGGAATCTGCTCATGGCAGCATCCGCTATCGTTGTCGCCCCAATGATCGCACTCTTCTTTTTCACTCAGAAACAGTTCATTGAAGGCATCGCTCTCACCGGCTTAAAGGGGTGATGCTATGCACATTTTAACACTGAGATCTCGAACGTATTGGGTAAAATAGTTTTCAGTTTGATCTTTGAAACTCGGACTGGAATTGCAAGGCCTATATATTCCCCGGGGTACATCCTGGTCTGGAATTGCGAAGCCCATAAATAGGTAACGCGGCACTAAAGTACCGGTCTGGTATTGCGAAGCCCATCTCCAGTCGCAAGCTCCCTTCATGGGCTAACTATCGATCTGAATTCCAGTCCGACGAACGGAATCTCGTCTGAAAGACGTCCGTTTTTTCAAGACGGGGGTTTTCAACCTCCGGCAAATGTTACAAAATTTCAACTAATAAACTAGCTCATTCTGTCCGTCTAAAAGACGACCGCTTTTTCAAGACGGGGGTTTTCAACCTCCGGATCAATTCGGCAATGGACTACTCCTGAAAGTGATGCATTACTATGAGCAAACTGCCAAAATCGCGATTTGATCCTGCGAAGATAACCGGTACTTATCCCTTGCTGGGCGCATTCCTGCTGATCGTCGAGTCGGTTCTGATTTACTGGCTCTCGAAAGCGTCCTCTTCTTTTGAAAGGATTTTTGCCGGGATCCTGATCACGATAATTTTTATTGTTTTCATGGTAATCGTCAGGCAGATGAACCGAACCGATAGTGTTCCGGCTACAGTGAAAGAGCAGTACAAGGCAGTTTGCGGCCGGTGGGACTATCGCTCAGAATCGAGTCACGGCACTATTCGGACAGGCTGGTGCGAAATATCCGTGCAGGATGGAGAGCTCAGTCTTGCGGGCAACTTCTCCAAGGATGGCAAAGGTGTCGGTTCCTGGCAGTCGCAGGTAGCGCGAGTCCGCGAGAATCGGCTGATTTTCTACTATGTTCTTAACGACAACTCGGATGCGGGGCATCAGTCTGTGGATGCGGTAACGATACTTGTTTTTCAGGGCGAAAAACCTGCTCAGATGGAAGGCGACTGGATAGTGGTGGGCAAGGAGAAAAAGTATGGCCGGGTGGATTACACCCGCAGTAAACCGGCAGCAAAAGGGTAAATTAGCCGGAACGAATCATATCTGCCCTACGTGGACGTAATAAAATAGGAGCAATGAGTGATGGATCTATACTGGGAACAGATAAAGACATTCCATAATGAAAAGCAAGCCCGAGATGGAACCCAAGAATGGCGTGCTCGTGTTCCGGGCGGCTGGCTAATTAAAACTCTCAATAGTATGACTAGCGCAGGAGGAATAACCTTCTACCCAGATCCGAAGCATGAGTGGAATGAGAATTCGCAGTCCTTGCTGAGGCCGACTGCACAAGAGTAAAAAGTATTCTATGTAATTGTGGTATGGCTTTTTTTCTGAAATATGATTTGTTCGATCTCAGTTCAGACAATGTGAAATCGATTTGAAAGGTGAGATTTGATGGCTCGAAAAGTGGTTGGGATTCTATGCAGCACTTCGCTTAAAACGGATACGACACCGGCACGGCACTATTTGAACCGTGCCTATGTTTCGGCTTTGGAGAATGCGGGAGCAACTCCAATCATACTGCCTGTGACATCCAATCTCGATATAGCCAACTCCTACCTGGGCATTGTGGATGGAATTCTGCTGTCCGGCGGGCTGGATGTCGAGCCGAGCCTGTATGGAGCAGCCCCACACCCGAATCTTGGTGAGCTGGATACATGCAGGGACGAAACGGAGATGCCGCTCATAAAGGCTGCACTGGAGCAAGATATGCCGCTCTTCGCGATCTGCCGTGGATTACAGGCGTTGAATGTGGCGCGTGGAGGAACTCTATACCAGGACATTCCGAGCGAGCTTCCTTCTGAACTCCATCACCTCCAAAGTGAAGTAGGATTTTCTCGGGACGCGCTTACCCATAAAGTGGTCATCGACGCAAACACTCGTTTGAGATCTATTGTAGGCGATTCAGACATGATGACGAACTCCTTCCACCATCAAGCCTTGCAGAAAATCGGGGATGGACTGCTGGTAACAGCTCACTCTACGGACGGAATAGTGGAGGCAGTGGAGGACCCGAACTGCAATTTCCTAGTTGGTGTACAGTTCCACCCGGAAGAGACTACCCACGATGAGAAATCACGACGGCTGTTTGAGGCGTTTGTGGGATCGTTATGAGAAATAGTAGCTGCACTACACTCGATCTGAGAAACGCACCCACGAGGCGATCAACATGTTCTTAATACTAGCTTTGCTTGGCATGCATGTTGGTCAGGTAGATTTAGACGCCAAAAATACGACACATCTAACGTGGGGCCGATATACAATTACGATTCAAAAACTTGATCCTGAAACTGGAAGGCCGGAGCGATGCCGCATAACTGATAATTCTGGGCATGTATTGGTCGAAATAAAGGCATGGAAATTTTCGGAGATCAAAAACGTTAAATTAGTGGATTCTAAACAGAATGATCTGGTAATAAATAGCTGCTCTGGCGGCGCGAACTGTTGTTATGACAGTCTGTTTTTCACAAAAAAGAACGGACTGCATAACATCCTGCATGTTTTTCGCGGGCATAACGAAGACGAAGGAGATGGATTAAATCTTAAGGATTTAAATAAAGATGGCATTCCAGAAGTTGTATGTATGGTCGATCTGCCCGAACCGCCAGGCGGTTTCTCTGAGAAGAATTATAATCATTCTCCTCCTTTGGGATTAGTTCTCGGATGGAACGGACATCGTTATACTAATCAAACAAAACGATACCCCTTGATAGCCTTGAAAATTGCAAATGAGTACAAGACATCCGTGATCGAATCATTTGGCACGAAAGCTGAAAAGGGCATATCCGCTCCAGTATTTCCAATTTTAGGTTACTACACCAATATGATTGCTGCTGGGAAAGGCCCACAAGCGCATACCTATCTCTTACAACACCTGCCAAAATATTTACGAAGTTGGCTGAAGACAAACGATATGAAGATTCGACAAGCTGTTGCTGAATCAAACGATAGTTTTGGAATAGTGAAGAATAACAAAATCGATCTGTTGAGATAGGTTTATCCTGATTTGAATTTGAGTATGAGAGAAGCTATGAAGTTTATAGATTTGTTACGTGAACATGAAGATTGTGATTTTGAAGCTAAGGCAGCACAGGGACGAAATGGTTCAGGAGGTGTGCCCGAGTCGATTTGGGAAAGCTATTCTGCAATGGCAAATACTAATGGCGGCATCATTGTGCTCGGCGCTAAAGAAGACAACACAGGTAATCTCGAATTTATTGGAATTCAAAATGTTGAACGTGTGCGTAAAACACTTTGGGATAATTTGAACAACCATCAAATTGTTAACCCTAATATTCTGAGTGATCAGGATATCTCGGTGATCGAAGAAGGCAGCATTCGAATGCTTGCAATCCGTATTCCACGAGCAACACGCACACAACGACCGGTATATGTCGGGTCGAATCCACTCACAGGAACGTATAGACGTAATTATGAAGGTGATTACAAATGTAGTGAAGAGATCGTTCGACGAATGCTGGCGGAGGCTGTCGAAGATGTTCGTGATGCCCGCATCCTTGTAGGCTTTACTCTAGAGGATTTGGATGCAGAGAGTCTGGGAGCATACCGCAATGAAATGAAAAGCACGAATCCAACACATCCTTTTCTTGCTTTTGATGATCTGGAATTTTTAAGGAATATTGGAGGTTGGGCTAAGGACAGAGCTGGCGGGATTGAAGGCCTCACATTAGCTGGGCTTTTGATGTTCGGTCGTTTGCATACTATACTCGATGCCGTACCCCATTACGTAGTTGATTATCAAGAGAGGCCGATAAAGCCTTCAGAACAGCGATGGATTGACCGCATCACTACCGATGGTACACGGACAGGCAATCTGTTCGATTTTTACCGTCGTGTATATCGTAAATTGATCGTTGATCTTAAAGTCCCGTTCAGACTGCAACAAGGCAATAAACGTATAGATGAAGATCATGTTCATGAGGCTTTGCGCGAGGCTTTAGTCAATACGCTAATACATGCCGACTATACAGATCGTATTCCTATATTGATTATTAAACGACCGGATTTGTTCGGCTTCCGAAATCCTGGCGGCTTGCGCTTGCCGATCGACACAGTGTTGCACGGCGGTGAAAGCGACTGTCGTAATCGACGCCTCCAGAAAATGTTTCAGCTAATTGGAGCTGCAGAGCAAGCAGGATCGGGCTTTCCCAAAATATTGCGTGCCTGGCAAGAACAACATTGGCGATATCCATTACTGAACGAAAATATCAACCAGAGCAGACTGTGTTGCGTCTACCATTGACTAGCCTGCTACCCCCCGAATCCATCGCAGAACTTGATAGTCGATTTGGTGATAAGTTTCGGGCTCTTGGAGGGATCGAACATATTGCTGTAGTTACTGCTCTACTAGAGGGCTCTGTGACAAACCAGCGGCTTCGGAATATAACTAACCATCATTCTAGTGATTTAACGAATATTTTTAAATCCCTGGTTTTAAATAGCTTTCTAGTCCCAGATGGAGTCGGGCGAGGAACCTGCTATCGCTTACCGGTACTTCTTAATGAGATGATCAATACAGGTCAGTCTACTCTCGTTGATACGTTATTTAGTCCTGAGAGCGAAACATATTTAATTCCAGCCAACTCCTTTCATTTGGAAACAGACTCCCCTCATTTGGAAACAGACTCCACTCATTTGGAAACAGACTCCCCTCATTTGGATCGGCTTGCTGCTATTGCTGCTCCTGTGAAAGCAACGAGAAAAGCACCACATGAAGATGTGACAAATATTATTCTTCAATTATGCAAAGAGAATTATCTCTCTCTCCGCAATCTCGCAGACCTCCTTGGTCGTGCTCCAAGCACATTGCAAGATCACTATATTAATCCCATGATCAAAAAAAATATATTAAAATACCGTTATCCTGACAGAATAAATCATCCATCTCAGGGATATCGAACGATTAATAAAGATGCGCAATAATTGTAATAGGTACTGATTCAATGATGACAGATTTAATACTGATACCGATTAAACTACGATCTACATTATTACCTTCCTCCTTCGCTTTCGGAAACGCTGTCCATAATCTTCAAAAAGGCTGTAGAGAACGGGGATGACAACGAGAGTTAAAACGGTGCTTACGAGAAGGCCGCCTATGACGACGATGGCCATGGGGGCCCGCATTTCTGATGCCCGGCCTATTCTTAGCGCTACGGGCAGCATTCCAACAATTGTCGCTGTGGTTGTCATCAATATCGGCCTTAGACGAGCTGCGCCCGCCTCCTGAATCGCTTCCAGGCGCGGCATCCCCCGCTTCCGGAGAGTGTTGGTAAAGTCCAGCAGCAATATGGCGTTTCTACCCATCAGCCCTACCAGCATGATGATGCCGATTCCAGATACCAGTGACAGCCGCTCGCCAGTGATGACAAGCGCACCGAACGCGCCTATCAGGGCCATAGGCAGCGTAAACATGATAACAAACGGCGTTCTCAGCGAGTTAAAGAGGGACGCCATCACAAGGTAGACCAGAATAATAGCCAGTATGAGCGCGCTGGCGAACGGGATAGTCGACTCGTTCAGAGTCTCCACTTCTCCGCCCCAGTTCATCGCAATATCAGCATGCGGCATCTGTTTCAGTACCTTATCCATCGCAGACTGCACATCCCCGAGAGGGATGTCCGGAGATAGGTTGGCGGATATAGTTACTAATCGTTCGGAGTTTTTACGGTCGATATTTGCCGGGCCGGTGCGCGTCACAATATTTGCAATATCGCCCAGAGTGACCGGCTGGCCCTGCGGGTCGGTCCCAACGATCAAGCTGCCCACCTGCGTGTCCGCCTGATCATAAGCGCTTTTCAGCTCAATACGAATCGGGATGTCCTGCGTGCCTTCCCGGAAGGATGTTTCTGCATTTCCTGAGATCGAATCCCGCAAAACTGCGCCGGCGATTCCCACAGGAATTCCGAACCGGGCTGCCCGTTTAGGATCGATATCCGCGCGAATCTCTGGCCGCCCGCTCCGCATCGAGATATCCGCATCCGTAACCCCTTTGATTTTAGCCAGGCTGTCTCTCACCTGCTGCGCGAATGTCGAAAGTTTATCGATATCGCGGCTTCGAAGCTCCAGCTGGACAGGCTGAGAAGATCCTTCCGTTCCGCGCACAGCGGCTGCAGTGATTTTCGCGCCTATAGCCAGCCCGGTTCGTGCCAGCCTGAGGCGCAGTATCTGCGTTATCTCCTGATCAGAATGAGTTCTCGTCCCGCTGCCGCGATGGAGCAGCCTGTCGAGAACGCTCACTCGCTCTTTCAGCCGGACATTGAACTGCGCAAACTGGGATCCCTGCTGAGGAATCATCCCGAACCCGCCGAGTATTTGCCCCACGGAGCAGATGGTCGCCTCAACATCCGGCAGCTGACCAATCTCTTTTTCAACTACTCTGGCCGCCGCGTCTGTGGCCGTGAGCGAAGCGCCCGGCGGCATCTCTAAAGCGACTGTCACCTGCCCCTGATCCGTGGTCGGCAGAAGATCGACGCCTAGCTTATGGAAAGAGAGCAGGAAAATCAGCCCGAGCGCAACTAATCCGCTGAGTACTACCAGTTTTCGCCTCGTAAGCGCCCATCGCAGTAAATGTCGATATAAATTCTCCAGCCTGGAATAGAGCCGGTCGAACATCACAAAGAAAGGATGGCTCGATTTGATTTTCTTTCCGGAACGGTACCATCGTGAGGCAAGGGAGGGAGTTATTGTGAAAGAGACGATAAGCGAGAAGAGAGTTGCGACGGCGATTGTCAGCCCGAACTGCTTGAAGAACCCGCCGACGATTCCTCCCATGAACGCGATGGGAACAAAAACCACCACATCCACAAGAGTGGTGGTAATATCTGCAAAACCGATCTCAGACCGGCCATTCAGAGCCGCTTCGCGCGGAGCTTCACCAAGTTTCAAGTGCCGCGTGATGCTCTCCAGTACCACAATCGAGTCGTCGACCAGAATTCCAACCGAAAGTGAGAGCGCCAGCAGAGTCATCTGGTTGAGAGTAAACCCTGCTATATTGATGGCTAGAAATGTCGCCACGATACAGGACGGTATCGCGAGCGAAACTATGAGAGTGCCGCGCAGATTGTGCAGAAAAAGCAGAATGACTCCCATAGCAAGCAATGCGCCCAGAACCAGCGTAAAATTCACATCCTCAAGCGCATCCTGAACGGTCACCGCATCGTCACGCAGTGTCACGATCGTTAAATCTTTGGGTAATTCGGGACGAAGCAGCTCGAGCTCACGGCGAACAGCTTCCACCACATGGACGGTATTCGCATCGGAAGTTTTGGTCAGGGAGATTCCAATTCCATCCTGCCCATTTATTCTATCGATCTCGGTACGACGCCCGATATCGAATTTTACATCGGCTATGTCCGCCACTGTCAAAGGCTGCGGCTGCAGTCCATTAGCAGGCGAAACAGCAGGCTGCGGCCCAACTATCTGCACCTCGCGAATGTCGTTTAAAGATTGGAAAATGCCCGTGAGCCTTACATCAGTTTCACGCGCACCATGCGTGATATCGCCCAGCGGAATGTCGCGGCCAGTCGATTTGAGCGAGCGCACTACATCTTCGAGGGTCACTCCATTTTGTGCAAGCCGCTGCGGATCGACATCTACATGGACTTCGCGATTCTCCCCACCCAAAAGAGTGACGGACGCTGCTCCGGGAGCTCGTTCGATGCGCGGCTTAATTCTATTTTCAACCAGGAAGCGCAACTGTGACAACGGCAGTGATGGACTGGAGATTCCAAGGGTAAGGATCGGCAGCGCGTTTATATCCAGCTTGGCAACTACAGGCGGCTTTGCATCGACAGGCAGAAGACTTCTCGCTGAGTCTATGCGCTCCCGAATTTCTGCCGCCGCGATATCAAGCTTTGTTCCTACCTGCAGATCGATGCTTACGATGGAGACACTGCTCTGAGAACTGGAATAGACATTTTTAACGCCCCCTACGGTGCCAACAGCCTCTTCGATAGGTTTACTAACCTGTACTTCTACTTCGGAAGGCCCTGCGCCCGGAAATATTGTGGTTATGGTGATGACGGGAATGTCTGTTTTGGGGTTTAGCTCCGCGGGCAGCCGAAAATAGGCCTGAACACCCAGCACTGCAATTGCAGTGAGGACCATCCAGATGACTAAGGGGCGGGCTATTGCAAGGCGAGTAAACCACATGGCGGATTCTTAGGGAGACGGGGATACACTTTCGCTCAGGCTGATTTCATTTCAAAAGATTATAACACACTTTGAAATGGAACGATCATAAATGGGTAATAGATAAATACGATTTCAAAGCTGTGGTATAATTTTATTACTCTCATTAATGAGTTATTTTATACATGCATTTAATCAAATTCTGAGGTGTGAGACATGGTCATAATTTCACCTGAAATAAATAATGATTCGAAAGCACCAATAAAAGTATTAAGTCGAAAAGAGCGTATACTAGCTCTTAGATCTAAGCTCAAACCGATCTCCAGGGAAGATGCAGAAATGATAGACAGATTCATATTAGAAGCGCGTGAGGCAAGTATCTATAATGATATATCTTCTTGATACAAATAGTATAACAGCACTGGTTCATAACGAAGTTACGATATGGCAGCGATGGCTTGACACGACCGATGAAGATGAGGTGATAAGCATTTCAATAAAGTAAGCCATCTTAAAATCGTGGATTGGACGCTTCCCGTTTGATGATTCATTGCCCGCATTTTTCGCCAAACTACTCCCCTGGGGCAGGTCGAAGAAGATCATCGGAAGCGGCTTCTGATGTCGATAGGGCCGGGCGCAGTAAGGTCGACACAGAAATTTCTGCGGGAGATGATGCACGCAGCAGTGAATCGGTAGCTTCGATCCTTAAAACTCTGGCTTCCAGGCCCGGCAGGCACTGCTGAGCTGCAATTACCACACTCTTATTCCAGCTTCTTACCGCCCGCATTCGAACCACCTCAAGCACTTTTCTGTTCCCAATAAACGGCATTTTCTGCAGAATAGCAAGGCTCAACTCTGTATTTCTCGGATTCAGCGCTTTTATCAGGCAGTCAAGCTGGATTCCACTTAGAACCACTTCATCTTCTTTAGTGATACATTCGAGTGAGTTCGATATGGATGCGCACAGGTCTGCGTATTTGGGGACTTTGGATCTAAACTGATTTTCGTTATCAAAAAAAAGCGCTTCCGCCAGCGGCCCTATTACACGCAAATCCCTATAGTTCCGCAGCGCATTCGCATAGTACTTATGAATTTCTTTATTTCTTAGCTGCAGAAAAATGGTAAGAGGTATCGCAAGAATAATCACACCTACTAATACCCACATTGCAGCTGGAGATGTGAACGCTATAATGCTGATAGGGAGTAATACTACACAGAATATGACAGCAAACATGATTCGGCGAAAACTGGCAGAAGCGGAATTTTTGTTATGTTTGCGATGGTAAATCATCGCTTCCTCATTCAATATCAGGAGCGGTTCAAGTAGTTCTGATGCACGCTCCTTGAGTTCCTTTTCAGCTGCAGCGCGTTCTGCAGGCATCAGGCTGGCTGATTTAGTTACCAGCGCCTTCGCTTCGTTTTTCAAAAGTTCAAATTGTGTCTGATTCGGTTCCATAGTTGAGGTATCCAATAGGACTTGAGGGTAATTTAAACCGCTAATATCTGCCTTATAACTTGCGCTCCCATACAATCAATCCCCGGCTGCAGCCCGGAGCAGTTCGTTCGGTGCAGCATCGTCCGATGGAAATGAAGATCGCAAAAGGGTCTCCGAGGTAACTTCTGCCGCCGAAGACGGACGCAATAACGTTTCTTCAGCTTTCAATCGCTCCGCTCTTTTCTCCAGTTCCGGCAGAGATTCCTGAGCAGCCCTCACAACTTTTTCCTGCCGCCAACTGCTGCCTTTTGCTGCTTTTCGAACTATTTGAAGCGACTGCTCGTTCCCGAAATACGGTATGGCCTGAAGTATGGCAATATTGAGACCTGGCCTGTTCACACCGAGCGCTTTATGCAGGCAGCCCAGTTCAAATTCGGTCAGTTGGATATCCTTTTCGCTATTGACCATCGAGAGCGATTCGATCAGAGCGGTTTCGTATTCAGTTGTCCGTGTAAACCGGTTCAGCTTCTTTTCTGGATGATCGATCCAAAGCGCTTCCGCCATCGGCCCCACAATTCTGCAATCTCTATAGGTCGCCAGCGCCGTTAAAACTCCTTTATCGACTCCCGTTCGTTTTCGAAAAAACTCAATAAATAAAAGAGGTAGTATTCCAGATAACCCGCCGTCTATGAAAGAAGAGGTATCGAAATTTGGAAAGGAAAAAAATTTACCATGTTCTGTTATAGTTACTAGGATTATCACAACGAGAATCCATACGAAGATTGACAGCTTTTTCTTCTTTTTTCCAAGTTTTACAGTATTAGTTCTGGCATAGATAATTAAAAGTGGTTCTAAAAACTCATCCGCTCTCTCTTTGAGTTCCTGCTCTGCGGCCATGCGCCAGCGGCGCACGGTACTTTTCAGGTTTTGCGAAAGTTTCCATGCTTCCTCTTCCAGTTTTTGATCTGATAGACTGGTTAATTGCATTATAGGAGTATATTATAGTCTTTTGATCAATCTGTCAATCACTCCTATTAAATAGTTCAGCAAAATAGTTGTAAATGACACTGTAATGAGATTTAGCTAGAGATTTCAAGCGTGCTAAAGCATCAACATCAGTTGCATTTCAAGATTGAATTGCATCTTTTTTCGTGTATTTCGTGTATTTCGTGGTTAAAAACAAAGAAGATATCTTAATTCGTCGAATGCGAAAAAGAGGGGTGTTTAAATTATCACGAAAGCTATGTATATAGCATGGTAAGCGGTAAGGATTTTATTTTTAACCACGAAATACACGAAAAAAGTTGCAGGCTGAAGGTTTAATAGGCTTCAATAACGCATGATCCGCTGCCAGGCAGTTCTGTAAGATTATGTGAAAAAATCTGTGGGCGTCGCTTAAGGAATCGTAACCATGTAACCTCCGCTAATCTCTGGAAAAATGCTTTAAATCGTTCGAATGTTAAATACCTTCATCGGGATTGCTTCAGATTTTTTATCCACAGTTTACGCAGATTAGCGCAGATTACTCGTGCAGAATTAATGATTTGTTATGATAGAACGATAAATTGAAATTCCGATTCCGTATTGTTCCTGACTGACTGCGCATCATAATGTCAAAGCTAGTTTGACCATAGCAATCTCTTTATGCCTGCATAACTACAGTAAATAATATAAACAGATTTATACAAAACGGCTGGTAAATTGTGGCGGATGGCTTTATTAAGGGTGCAAAAATTAGATATAGCGTGAGCTTTTTTGGTGTCAGCCGTTATTCACTCGCCCGATGTCGCTCGGAGGAGTTCTTCGGATACCGTTTCTGATGTTTGAAAGGAAGCGCGGAGCAGTGCATTTCCACCAACATGTTCCACTGACGATGGACGGAGGAGAGTCTGTGAAGTGGTCAGCCTGGCAACTCTTTCTTCAAGAGCGGGCAGGCAGGAATGAGCAGCGGAAGCAACTAGTCCTACATTCCATTTAGAATGTCTATTTCTCGCCAGCCGTCGAACTATTTCCAGTGATTGCGCGTTTCCGATAACTGGCAGCACTCGAAGAATTGCTGTACTGAGGATTGGTTTGTTAAAACTCAGTGCATTATTCAGGCAGCGGATTTGATAGGATGATAGTTGAACATCTGCTTCATTTGTAATCTCTGGCAAAGTATCTATAAGCGCAGATACGATCTTGGGGGAATAATTCAAGAAACTGTTATTTTGATCGTGATTATCGAACCGTAATGCTTCGGCCATAGGGCCTATAATGCGAATATCGTGATATTTTGAAAGTACTTTGGCCAGCATCTTATGCATTTTAAAGTTCATCTGAGAGGCACTGATGATCGCCGGGAAAATAAGCGCCAGCATTCCTGCCGTTACCCAGAAAGAGTCATTGATAGGAATTCCTGATATTACCATTCCAATTTCGACTGCACTAAAGACTATACTCAGCGCTATGAGCGTGATAGTCGAGAAGGTGACCGTCGCCGATCTCTTACGATAGTCCGCCATCTCCTGATCAAATAGCTGCAGTAATGGTTCAAACAGCTCTGCGGAGCGCTCCTGCAGCTCTTTTTCGGCAGCTTTTCGCTTCCATGGAAAAATACTATGGGATTTTGAGACGAGGGAGCGAGCTTCCTGTTCCTGCAGTTGAGTTTGTATAGCGATTTGTTCCATACTACTAGTATAGTATGGATTATCTTTACGTTTCAACTTTTTTCAATAATATCAGGACATTTAGCATATGCCTCCAAAATTTAGAGGATGTTTCACTGCGACACTGACGCCTTTCTCAGAGAGTGGCGTCAATCTACAACAGATCAAAGCGCACACCAATTGGCTGATAGAGAATGGAGCAGAAGGGCTGTGCCCGGCTGGCACTACCGGCGAATTTCTCTATCTATCCGAAACGGAGAAGGCCGCCTGTAATCGTGCGGTTATAGCAGCCGCTGACAAACGGGTGCCCATAATCGCGGGAGTGTGGGCGCTTAATCAAAACGAAGTACTCGGGCTGGTGAAAAGTTCGGAGCAGGATGGTGCAGACGGCCTTTTTCTGCCGCCGCCAATCTACTACCCCGCCAGCGATGATGCGATTTATGCCTGGTATGCCGCGATTCGCGAAATTACAAATCTGCCGCTGTTTGCTTACAATATTCCGCAATACGCAGCCAACGCGATCTCCTTTGAATGTATAGAGCGGCTTATATCAGAAAATGTGATCAGCGGGATAAAAGATTCGACGGGGAATGCGGAGCGTATCGGAGAGATGATAAAGCGCTTCGGTGAGCGAACGACGATCTTTGCTGCGAGCGATTCTTTTGTTACTACGGGAAGAAAACTCGGCGCAGATGGGTTTATCTCGGCTATCTCAAATGTATTCCCTGCCCTCGTAGCGGCAGTCTGGAATGGGGAGGATTCAAAGCAGGCTGCACTGGATAGCGTCCGCGGACTGTTGAAGCAGGTCGGAGCGATTTCGGGAATGAAATATCTGTTATCGAAGCAGGGTTTCGATTTCGGGCCATCCCGAATCCCCTGCTCTGCGCTTACCCAGGACCAGATATCTCTGCTGGACCAGTTCGATGCACAGCCCCTGCAGGGAGCCCAGGCAATTCGAATATAAGTTACATCCCTTATATGCACCTTACTCCAACCTTTTCCCAGATGCTAGTTCCTCGCAGAGAGAGGCAAATGCTGTATTCAGTCACCCCACATTCCCTCTCCCTTTCGAGGGATACGAGAAAAATGGGCGAAGGGGATGGGGGAGAGGTTATTCGCTGGTTAATTTCACAACACAATATGGAGTAGATACCAATGCTTGTCCCGCCGCCGACATTTGAAGCCGTTGGAGTATCCGATCACGAGATACATCTTTACTGGCAGGCTACCCCAGGTGCCTCAGGTTACCGCATCATTCGTGATAAGCAAAAACCGATCGAGCTGAGTTCGGATAAGCTTGATTATGACGACAGCAGCCTGCAGCCGAATCACAGTTACAGTTACAGTATTGTGGCCGAAAATGGATCTGAAATATCGAAAGCTGTACGTTATAGCGAACGTACCGATGCAAGTTTCCCCCAGCAAAATCCTGCCCAAATCCACTCTCACTGGAAAGTTCCTTCCGCGAATTTTGATGTAGTGATCGCGCAGGCATCCTCAGGCGGATTGGCTGCGGCTATCGAAGCGGCGAGGCGCGGCCTGAAAGTCGCCCTCATCGAACCTTCAGGGCGGATCGGCGGTATGCCGGTGAACGGGCTGAGCGCTTCGGATCTCCGCCGTCCTGAGCATGCCAGCGGGATATTCGTAAGATTCCAACAGCAGGTGAAGTCACTCTATGCTGATCAAGGAATCAAAACGGACGGCCTCTCCTACGAACCGAGAGTGGCCCATCAAGCCATGAAAATGCTGCTGAACAGTGGCAGCTACGCGAAAAACATTTCTCTGTTTCGCCGCGCGAGGCTGGCAGGTGTAAATGCAGTAAAATCGGATGAGGCTGGGAATCGGAAAAGGGTTGAATCCGTTTTAGTGGACGAGCTGAATGCTGCGGGGAATCCGACGGGCAGGCGGGCAGAGTTCACCGGTAAAACCTTTATCGATGCAACCGACTGCGGTGATCTGGCAGCCTGGGCAGGCGCTTCTTTCCGGCTGGGACGCGAGCCTAAATCAGCACGTGAGCCGCACAACGGAGTCATCTACTACGACCGTGCTCATGATAAAGCGCTTCCGGGAAGCACCGGTGAGGGCGACTCCCGGATACAGGCCTATACCTATCTCCTTACCGTGAAAGACTACGGGGAGGGAGCAGATAAAACTATCCCGATGCCTCCGGGATACCATAAAGAGGATTTCACCAAATCACCCGGCTGGAAAGACTCCTGGGCGTATACTTCCGGCAAAATGCCTGGTTCGAAACATGAACTCAACCAGCATCCGCAGGGAGGTGATATTCAGGAGATAAACTACCACTACCCTCTCGATAGCTACGAGGAACGATCGCGAATAGAGAAACTTTATCGTGATCATGTTCTTGCCTATCTCTACTACATTCAGACCGAACTGGGACAGAAACAGATTGGGCTGCCCGACGATGAGTATCGGGAGAGCGGCGGTTTCCCGCCTTTGCTCTATGTCCGCGAAGGAAGGCGAATCCTGGGTGAATCCCTGCCAGATGAGACCGACATCGAGAAAGCAAGGAATCTTACTCCTTCCTTCAGTATCGGCCTGGGCGACTACCCGATGGATTCGCATGCTGTCCGAAAAAAGGTGGACTACTCCACTCCAGATATGGGAGAAGGGGAGTGGTGGCTGTATCAGCATACTCCCTGGCACTCGCTGCCGTACGGAGTGATGCTGCCTAAAAGTCTGGATAATGTGTTCGTCACGACGGCAGTTTCCTCAACCCATGTTAGTTTTGGCACCTATCGCCTGGAGCCTGTGCGCATGGCGTTCGGCCAGGCGGCGGCTATAGCGTCGGAGCTTTGTATTCGTTATCACTTGAAAGCAAGGGAGGTTCCCGTCCGGCAGATTCAAGAGGAACTTCTGCCGCATATTGCCAATAAAACGGGTGATCCCAATATCAAGCTAGTCTTTATGAGCGATATAAAACCTGGCGCACCACACTATCGGGCTATTCAATATCTTTCAACGCATGGATTCCAGTTCTCGCCGGAAATGCTGAAGCCTGATGCCCCAACTACCGTTGGTGAGCTCGCGGCCTGCCTCACTCAGCTCGTGAAACGGGCCGCTCCGGGCAAGCCGAACTCTGATTACCATCCTTATTTAGGCGCGCCTGCCGACGTCAATGAACTGGAAAAATTGCAGTCGATTACTGATAAAAATAGAGCTGCATCTCGAAGTGAAATTATCAGATGGATTGCGAATATTCTTCCTGCATGTGTCGGCAGAACAGCAAAATCAGGCGAATCGCAGCGATATGCGGACGTCAGTACTGCTGAAGACCGAATTGCGATTGACATGCTGGGGGCGTGGGATATAGATTCTACCCTCTGGGATGGCTGGGAATCGTTCGCACCAGATGGGAAGTTACTGCTGAAACCGGATTCAACGCTTTCCCACGAAAAACTCTTCCAAACGCTCTACCCGATACAACTCACGCTGGGCCCGCTATTCGACGATAATCCGCAGGATATCCGGAACGCTCACCTCTTAAAAAGATAAAACAGGAGTCAACCTGAGGGTTTGATGACAAATTAGACAGCTAATGTTAATACCTGTTTATGCTTAATTTCTTCATATTGACTTTATGTGGCACATTTATTGCTCTTAAGAAATTGTTAAGAACTCATTGTGCTTATATAATGTTACAAATGGAGAAAGTTTATGAAGTTGAATTTTAAATTGATGGTTCCCGCTGCGCTGCTTCTCACCCTCGGCGTTTCTGCTATGAATTCTGCAGGCGCTCAGACCTATGTAGGCAGCTGGGACCTTGCAAATGTTGGCGGCGGTTACGGCGGTCCTTATGTGTGGACTGCAGATCCAACCGTTTACAATGCAAAAGAAGCGGCAGCGGTTCTTTTCGGCGGCGTCGCGAGCGACTATGTTATTTCCACCGTTGACAGCAATCCAATGGACATCAACCACCTCGCGTTCGTGGATGGCTGGGGAGACGATCAGTACCTCTTCAATCCGCAGAGTGAATCCTTTAGTGTTGGTACACACTACAACTCGGATCACACCAACACCGGCCTCGTAACCTACTCGGCGCTGGTTGTTGACCATGCACCATTCGACGGTGGCAGCTTTGTAAACTATGCTTTCCGTGTGGATGGAATGGTTCCAGAGCCCGGCGCCTATGCAACACTTCTGGGTCTGGGTGTCACTGGAGCAGGCGCACTGCTGCGCAGACGCCGCCAGGCATAGTTTCGATTTAGTTCAAGATAAAATGCTGAAAGCCAGATTCTATTGATCTGGCTTTCAGTATTTTTATGTCAGAATAATTCCCCCTGCACCCTCTACGCTTATCCGCTGAGATTCGCCTTTCAAAATACCGAAAATAAGGTACACTGTAATCACTCAAGTGTGTGAAAGCGAGAAGTTTAAGCGTGAATCCTATCTTAACTCAGATTATCGCGGGGTTGTGCTGGGTCGTGTATGGCAGTTTTTTTGAATGGTATTTTCATAAATTTTGGATGCACTATCCGCGAGTTCCGGAAGAAGCATTTCGAGGCCATACCATTGTTCACCACGGGCTATACAAAGGGGATGACAGTTATTTTGTCCCTGAAGGCGAACATCCGGAACACATACTGCTGAAAAGATACGCGCTTCCTGCCATAGTCCTGGTGCATATGCCGATACTTCTTCTCGTGGAGAAATATCTCGTGCATCATACAGCCATCGGCGGCACCATTGCGATGACTCTCTATTTTGTGATCTATGAGTATATGCATTGGAACATGCACGTTCCGCGCAGGCATTTTGTCGAGAAATTTAACTGGTTTCAGTTCCTTCGTGATCACCACCATCTGCATCACCGCTATTTTCAAAAGAACTTCTGTGTCCTTTTTCCTCTGGCAGATCTCGTTTGCGGCACTCTTGAAACTAAGAGCAGTCTAGAGCGCAGGAAAATTGAGCGTGAGGCCGCTATTGCAAATGGAGAGCCGCATAACGCACTAAAGAAGAACTCTCGCGGGGCCAGAGACAGGAAGCGTTCTGAAATGGTGACACTGGAAGTCGGAGGTCCAATATCCCGCTCCTTCGAAAAGTACGAGAATCGTAAAAAACTGAAGCAGGCACAAAATCAAGATAAATGGAAGCGCGAACGCGAACAGTTCATGCTTACCAACAAGCGTCATCAAGGTAAATAGTTTATTAAAACAAGGGGAGGCAAATGCCTCCCTCTTGTTTTAACTGTCCATTACGATTTATTTAAATTACTTTCACTTCCGCTTGATCTGCGCGATGCAAATTCTCAATGGCTACTCCCTAATTACAACTGCACTTAGCCTGCAGACTCCCTCTGGTTGTTTGTACTGTTATAAGCAAGCTGAATCTATTGCATCATGGAAGCGACTTTGTAAGATATCCGGAAAGCGTCACGTAGTTACAGGAAGGTATAGAGGACTGTAAAGCGATTATGGATTTCGGATCCACGCAAATATGCAATGGAACAGATTTGTCGATGATACGTTTATCACTAATATTTTCCTCTACGGCCGAGTCAGATTTTAAAATGTGGTGATAACCTGTATTTCCACCAGAAACAGTTTCGATTACTAATCCATTGCTCATTGCCCCAGGATTATAGGCAGCCTCCGCACTTTCGATCACAAAATACGAATCGGCATTAACCAGGGCAGCGCGGTCAGGCAGGGCGATTGTAAGCTGAAATGGTTTCTTGATAGCAGCGGTAGTCGCTGGCTGACTGACGCCAGTTCGATTGGAGAGCAGCATGATGGTCAGTATTATAACCAGGATGCTGAGAGATGAGAGTAAACCCGTTTTGAACTTTTCCATAGATTAGCATTCCTTTCAAAGCAAGCTGAATGTACTATACCAGAAAGTTATCTGTCTGTCAATAAGATGTTATTTGGCAAATGTCTATATTATCGCAGCCTTTATATGGCAGCCGGACTTTGCTCTGTGTTTGCGAGGATATCAGAGCGGCCACATAGAGTTCCTGTGCCATGCGAGCATCGAATGATGCATTTTGCTTATCCATTTCCTGCCAATTTTTAGAGAGATCAGCCAGCAGATGATATGTCTGTAGTTCGAGTGGAGAGAGGTCTAAATTGTTCGGGACATCTGTTTGAAAAGTCTCTGCAACGGTTCCATTCTTGGAGCGCCATTGCAGGTGGGAAGTTCCAAGTGATGTATCGAACGGTCGAGTGGTGAGCTCTAACATCCCTTCTTCATTTATAAACTGAACTTTGTCATAACTTGTCTGCCCGCGGGCTAACGTAATTTGGTGCGTGCAGCTTGCTCGCTCGTACTGAACCAGGATCGTAGCCATTTGCGGGGACAGGGGCTTTCGTATCGAAACCGCACTGCTATTACTGTTCATCTGCATATCCATATCTGCGCTGACACTCAGCGCTTCCCCGAAACACCATCTTCCCCAATCCAGTGCAGTGATCGCGGTTCTTATTACCATCTCCTTCAAAGTTTCGCCAGAATGGCTATTGTATTCCTGTGACACCCTGAATTCAGATCGAGCGGAGGACGTTGGAGAGGAGATTAGTTTCCTCATCTCATCGCGGAATGCAAGGTAATAGGGAGTATGGCGATGCAGAAATATAGGCAGAGCAGCTGCGCTGTGCTTTTCTGCAAGCTTCAAAATGTCGGAAGTACTGGATAAGGAAGAGGCGAACGGAGCAGGCGCGAGTGCACTGCATCCACTATTTAGAGACGAAGTGATGAGAAAAGAACGGTATTTTTGAACCGCGGAAATCAACACTAACTGCGTTTTCGAGTGTATTTCGAGCAGCGCATGTAAATCGGGGAATACTGAAATTCGATCCGTTCGTATATCGGTCCAGGCACGATAGGCACGTCTATCCGCATCTATCAGCCCTGCAATATCGATTTGGGGCAGATATCTTAAAGCTGCCCCATACTGCTCACGGGCAGCTTCAGAGCCTATGATCGCAACCTGAAGGTTAGGCATATCGCTGACTGCGATGCCTGGCTATGCCGGCAGCCGGACAGCCGGGCCAAGAACTCTGGGAAACGAGGGAATGAGCAGGACGGGAGGATGCCCAATTCCATTCAGCGATAGTCCAAAGAAATAGGTTGTCTTATTACAGCAGGGACAGGTCGAGACAATAGGGCCTACCGGAACGCGGTGCGGAGGAGTCATGTGCATACCCAATGTGCAGCAGACTGGCTGAAAAATTCTGTTGTAACTCATATCTGTTTATCCATTTCTAGCATAATTACAGAGTAGGCAAGATCGAACGGATGATGAAGAAGCGATGATTCAACAAGGTGTGTTAGAATTCCTTCTTGATATGTAAAATATCCAAAGCTCAAAAATTAGTTATCCCGTGATGCGGCCCGGCAATTTGACCCTTTAAACCTTGGGAAATTCTGTATGCACTGCATGGGTGCCGTCTGCAAGCGGCACTATCTGATAATCACCAAAAAGAATGGGATCCACGAGCGCCAGACAAAGATAGGTTCGAAATGCCAGCTCACGAATCTCAATCTCTGCGTGTGCGTTCGCCCGCATCTCCAAAAAGTGCCTCCAGGCTCGTGCATTTCCCGTCACCACGATAGGAGCTTCTGCTTCATTCGGCAAAAGCGATCGAGCTGCCTGCTGCACCTTTTTTCTTAAATCTGTGCGTGCTTCTGCCGACAGCAGGGTATCCCCTGTTTTCTGCTGATGCAGCAGCTTCTGAGTCACCTTTTCATAATCGTCTGCTGCCTGTTCTATACGACGCACGAAACCTGCATGAAGTTCGTCATCCTGAGCATATTCAGGACGCTCTACAAACCGTAAAACTCTGCCGGATACATACCGTTGAGATACCTGTGAATACCCAAATCCCGCACGGTGGCGTACAAGTTCGTGCGTCACACTGCGCGATATTCCATAAAAAAGAAAAGTATAGTTCGCATGTTCCAATACGCTGCCATGCCCGGACTGTTTGATATTATCAAAATAACGTGCAGCATCTGCGTTTTTTGTCCGGCGTTGGGAAAAACTCATATAACACAGCTGTCCGGCGGTTTTACATATCTGCTCACCAGAACTTAGAGGAGTAGGATCGTTTAAATAGTCTGAAAAGTCCAGTTCAGAAGCGAATCCCGCCAGGAAATCTTTTAAACCTTCTATCTGGACGCTGGGGCGGGAGAGCAGAGCCACACCGGGCTCGGTAAGATAAGCCGTTCCGTTTTCTGTGGCATTTGCTGCGGATGCGATACTGGGATATCCAGTTTCAGCGCCCTGCACCATAGCGCGCAGTTCCTTGAAATCTTCTATTGTAATGTTCTGCTTAGTATGCGACACGAATTAATTTCCTTCTATATATATGCGGTACTTTGTTCGAAATTTGCCCTAAAAAATTCCGTGTGAACCATCTCACATAAAACCTGTAAATTTTTATCTTGCATCCAAATTTTGCTGGCATATGCGGCTATGTACGATTAAACTGATACGGAATCCTCCCATTTTACAGGAGTTCACCCTGGAATATCTGTATGATTTAGATCATGCTCAACAGAAATTAGAAAGGAGCGGCCAGGTATAAACTACCCGGATGAGGGAAACTTGAATTTCTAGCCAATAATAGGATATAGTATGGTTGGATGTATTCTGATAATTTTGTTTGTGCCATGATGCAAGAACAAAACTAATACTTCAGCAACTGTACATTATAAACATGTGATGTGAGGTAATAGGATTACTATGGCACAATCTGAAAAAATTATAACGCCTGATACAACACCAGATATAAAGCCGCTGACCCCCGATGAAAAAGCTGCATTAAAAAAATCATTTGATGAACAGGGATTTTTTGTTGTAAAAAACGTAGTTTCCCCTGAAATGTTAGCAGAACTGCATCAGCGAATCGTGGTAGAATTTGATAACGCCAAAAATTCTGGCACGCTTTTTTCCGGCGGCGGACTTCTGAGCGGACACCTGAACTGTTTCCCCGGTGAAGGATCGAGATTCATTTACGAAACTTTGTTAGCGCGTGGCATCATCGATTTGATCAAGGAGCTTGACCCTAACGTCAAGCGCCTCCCCAACGTTGGCTGTAACTTCAATCTTCCAAACAGCGTCATGCAGCACTGGCATGCAGACCGGGATTTTACCAGGCATTTTATGATTGCGAATGTGGCCGTCGTAGATACGGTCGTTGAGAACGGCGCGATGGAGATCGTTCCGGGCACACACAAAAAATTCTACAAATTCTGGCGCTTTGCTATGGAACGCACGGCCAAAAACAGCATTCGGCTGCCGATGAAACGCGGAGATGTGGTGGTGCGAACTTCTAACGTCTGGCATAAAGGCATGCCAAATAAAACTTCCGTGGCCCGCCCCATGGTCGCCCTGACCTGGGAGGATGGCGGCAGCATTCACGAAGATCCGTTTATGGTGGAAGAGGGTAAGATCAAATTCCGCCCGAACTGGTTCAAACCTACTAAACTTGGCCGAATCAGGGAAACCGTATTTGTAAAAGTACCGGTAAGCTACTCTGCCTATCGCTTTGTTACCTCGCTCTATGGCAGCAAAGGGTATTAAAGAATTCTCGGAGGGCAAGGATTAAAGATCGTTTCCCTCCGTTTTAATGCTCATGATCGCATCCTCCTGCACTCGGTGTCATGACGCAATAGAGTTTGGCATCTTCACACCCTCCACATTCTGTCTCAATGGTTGAATGATGCACAGAATATTGAGTGGCCAGCATGGCTTTTACCGCGCGAACAATTTCGCCTGATTTCGCCAATTCAGCTTCCTTAATCCTCAGATGGCAGGAAAGCGCATTCATCCCATCCCGAATAGACCACACATGCAGATCATGCACTTCCTGCACTCCGGATACTGCCTGCATATCGACAGCCATTTTCATCACATCCAGCCCGCGAGGTGTGCCTTCCATCAAAATGTTGACTGTCTCGACCACCATGTCCCAGGAAGAGTAGATAATAAACAGGCCGATCAGAGCAGAAATTAGCGGATCTGCCAGCCACCAGTGGGTAAAATAGATGACGGCTCCTGCCGCCACCACGCTAGCCGCCGCCAGCGCATCCCCTGCCATGTGCAGGAAGGCTCCCCGCATGTTCACACTATGCGCCGCCTCCCCGCGAAGACCCAGGGCGATGACCGTGTTCATAACCAGCGCCCCTGCCGCCACGAGTATCATAGGAACGCTGTCGACATGCTGCGGATGCAGGAACAGCGTGAACGCTTCTTTCAAAATAAAAATAGCTATCAATACCAGGCTGATGGCGTTCACCAGCGCCGCGAGTATGCCTACTCTATGATATCCAAAAGTTTTCCCTGGGTTTGCCGGTTTACGGGCGATCCAGAGGGCGTACCAGGAAAGCGCGAGCGCAAGCGCATCGGTAAAATTATGCCCCGCGTCTGATATGAGCGCAAGGCTGTGGCTGCGCAGCCCTACGAATATTTCCAGTGCGACGAAGGCGGTAGTTGCCAGAATAGACAGTTTGATTTTGCCGTCACTCATGGTGCTGGCATCGTGATGGTGATGATGCCCGCCCTGATGATTTTGCTTACTTTCGATTGGTGCAGCCGTCATACGGTTCTCCATGTAAACCGTTAGTTTTACATCCAAAACAGAAAAATGCCCAGTGCAATTAGCAGCCCGCCAATTGCGAGCCCCTCATTCTCTTCCAGCCAGTTGAGTTTTAACCTCTCCAGCCCATGTGTCGTCAGCCATACCAGAAAACTCATAATTCCGACCGTAGTAACTGCCATTACGATACTCAGCAGGGCAATCGTTTCCCAGTGCAAAGCAGATGCCGCCACATAGATGGGGAGAAGATCGAGGCAGGGAGAAAGAGTCATCCCCATCACCAGCGCACCCATGGTGGAGGTATTCGCGATTTTACTGCTGAGTGGAATACTGACCCCATTTGAATTGTTGGCAGCATTCGAATTTTCTTCAAGCGGATAGGTATGTTCGTGCGGATGCCTGCATCCATGTTTCCCTTTTAAAGCTGGTACGAGAAAATAGAGGCCGAGCAGAATGAGAGATGCGGATGCTGCTGCATGTTCCAGCTGCGGGGGTATGTGAGAAAGCGCTGCCTTGCCAACTGCTGAAATCGACAGCCCAAGCGCAATCGTCACAAGAACGTGTCCGGTGCCAGCCATCACTGCCAGTTTCACCGTTCGAAGTCGGCTCCAGTGCTGTGCGCGGCCAACCAGAGCGAACGCAAGCCAGTGCGATGGAATGAGCGCATGCAGAGCAGCGAGCGATACCGAACCCAAAATTACGGCTTCTGCCGAACGTACTGCGTATCCCATACCGATTCACTTCCTAACCTGCCTGAACAATTCCACTTTACCAGGCATTATAGGCGAAGAACGGATGTTCGGTCAAGAGGGGAGCTGCTTCGAGACGTTTACCCGACAGCAGCATTTCTAAAGAGCGCTTCATCAAATCAAGCAAGCGTTCAGTTTGTATTCTTCGTAAATCGCCGCAGCGAAAACCTGCTTAAATCTCGATCATATCCCATTCCTGTGACCATTTCGGCTGCAATTTTACCCAGAAGCGTTGTAAACTTGAAGCCATGCCCCGAACATCCGCTTACCAGAAATGCACCTGGAATATCAGGAATACTGTCTATGATGAAATGCTCATCGGGTGTGCTGGTATACAGGCAAGTGATGGAGTGGGTGACCTCTTCGCTCAAGTCGGGCAGCCTCTTTCTGAGTATGCCCCGCACTTTATCAATGTAATCCGAATCAACCGTCCTATTAACACAGTCGGGATCTACGGTAACCCCATGGTCATGCGAGGCAGCTTTTATTCCGGGAACAACGCCGTCATTTGGAAAGCCGTAAAAATTATGCGTGGTATCGATCCAAACCGGAAATCGATCTGGTTCGAAGAGTGGTTCGTTTCGCTTCGCGCGCAGATAGATTACCTGCTGACGGCTTACCACGAGAGGCAGATGCAGATTGGATAGAAGCCTGCCCATCCAGGCTCCTGCAGTCACGATCGCCCTGTCGAATAACAGTTCCTCGCCCGAATCAGTTTTTATCAGCACCTCTGAACCCCGAGAGCTTATATGGCTGACATCCGCATTTTCTTTGAAATGAACGCCATGCAGTTTAGCAAGCCGGACATTTGCCTCCACACACCGGGTAGAACGCAAAAACCCACTCTCTTTCTGATATAAAGCTGCCTCCCCTGGAAGCAGCCGAAAGGCGGGAAAACGCGATTCAAGCTGGCGTTGATCCAGCTTTTCGTAAGGCAGTTTTGTCTCGATCAACGCCTCTTCCGTCAGCTTGAGATGTTCGTCCTCTTCATGGCCTAGATAGAGTCCTCCACAGCGCACAAACAGCTCCTCTTTTGCTTCCTCTTCAAGTTCTGCCCAAAGTGCATAGGACTCCTTCATTAACTGGGTATAGAGCAGATCAGGATAGGTGTAGCGAATGATGCGTGACTCTCCGTGAGAACTGCCATTGGTGTGCCCAATCTGAAATTTCTCGAATCCGGTAACGGAGTGTCCCATTTTTGCCAGGTATCGGCATGCAGCGCTTCCAGTTCCCCCCACTCCTACGACTGCTATTTTCATAAGGTGTAAATTCCCATTCTTAAGTGGCTTTTGATAGAGAATGTTCTCTCCTAAAACAGGTGATACCTGCCTTGGCAGTGCATTTTCAGAAGCTAAATAATTTTGATAAGCGAACTCTAATTGAAAATTGGCAATCAAATAGGTATAGGAATGGAATATTTATCCTCATCCCCGAGTTATAAAGCTCTGTAATGAGAGATTTAAGCCGCATTTTTGCTGTGCAGGCGGATACTATTCCCTGTTTTCAATTACGGATATACCTATTATTCTTACGAGATAAGAGATTGTCAAAAATAATGAATGAATTCTATCGATGTTTGTGGAAATAAAAGGGTGTTAGAACTGCACAACCACCATTTTCGATATAAATTCCCAGCAGAGAAGCTAAATCTCATCAATTAGTGCACTTAATTACGTATTACTATGTGTAGATGCATCAGAATCCCGACAATATGCTTACTACATTTTGAATGTTTGTGAGTTGGAGAGAATTACATGTTTTGTAAATGGTGTGGAATGGAGAGTACATCCACAGATAAATGCAGTTGGTGTAATAAAACACTGACAGCGGATTCTTCTGCAGAGCAGGTGTCTCAGCAGAAGAGTGATGCTGCCATCCAGATAGCGGAAGAAAATAAGAGTGCG
Organism: Chthonomonadales bacterium; assembly: GCA_038203935.1. GTDB lineage: Bacteria > Armatimonadota > Chthonomonadetes > Chthonomonadales > Chthonomonadaceae > JANXSG01. The sequence goes on along the minus strand of JBBRDM010000017.1, from coordinate 16,042 downwards.
TTGAATACAGAGGTAATTGAGGAGAATATTCTCCCGATAGCGCCCTGGACGATATCACCACCGGAAACGGCAGCGCCAGAGCCCTCTGCTCCAATTGCTGCAGCGAGCGTACCTGATGGCAGCGCGCCAATAATAGGAATCCGAAAGCAGCGAAATGCTCTTGGCGGCCTGCCTGCGCCTGCGCGACGCCCGGTAGGCTCTCCTGTACCACCAACCCGCGAAGGAGTTCGTCCTGGCGCGCATACGCCTGCGCCTGCTGCCCCTCTTGGCCAGCCGGTGCGAAGATCAGCCGCGCCTTTGCAGACTTCCGCAGGCACGCCTGCTGTCTCCGTTTCGCAGCCAATAAGTTCCAATGGTTCTGCGGCTCAATCAGAAGTGAGCCGGTCTGCATCCGCAAAGCTGAACAGTCCTGCAGCTATGCCAACTATTGCTATGCCCGCAGCTGCCACTGCCGCGCCGATTATTGATCCATCTGCCCCTGGACTGGCGGAAGGAGTAGCTGCACCATCCCGGGTCGAAACCGCACCGGAGTATCATGCTCCGGAGTTTGGGACATTTACACCCACCAAATCAAAATACTATTCGGGTACAGTCGTCGATCCTTATTCGGGAGCGCACTATGATGCCGATACTGGCAGCCTGCTGGCCGCCCCCGGTATCGATAGTAAACAGAGCCATAGCGGACAGCCTATTATACCAACCGACGCCAGAAATGCGGCTCGGCGCACAGCAGCAGATATTCAGCTGAATTGGGACAAACCACGCCCGCCAATGTCCACATTGCTGATGAAATATTCTGCGATATTTGCAGGAATATTGGCTGTTTCAAGCCTTGCAGCGCACACCATGCCTCGAAACTACGTGCTCCCTCTCATCGTATCTCAATTCCTGGGTGCCATGCTGCTGCCCATAGTGCAGATAACCCCCTGGGCGGAAGAAGATACAGATGATCTGGGACTGTATATCCTGCTCATTTTGGCAGCTGCGTTTGCCATCCTCTGCGGACCGTTTGTAGCTCTGGCTATCTATATTATTATTTCCTTAGTTCGCCAGAATACGAATCCCTCTGTAATCGGCTGTCTTGCGGTAGCATCTATCGCGCGTCTGGTGATGGAGGTCGCAGCTTCGGGCTGGAGCCACGCGCTCTTTACTCCTCTCGGAAGCGCCTTCAATTTGAAACTGCTTTTTATTAGCTGGACTGGCCTGGTTCCGCTTGCCGGCCTCTACACCGCAAGTATTTTCCGCAAATTAGATGAATAGATTTTGCCGGCAGAACAAAACCCGGTGATACACTCAGCAGTGACTCCCCTATCATAAAGGAATATTGATAGTGGCACTAATAAAGCAATTCATTATTGGTGACCTTAGACCAACGGAGTCAACAAGATCTAATGAGTTCCAATAGTTCAAATGAAGCAATGATCGACCCGGAGGTCGGTTTGCAATATATAAAATCTAAATTAATATCACGCTTAGATAAGATGCTAATAATACTTATGGTCTGTATTCTATTAACTCTGTCCCTGCCTGTAGCGCTTGTAACGATGGAACAGTATAATTCCCGCCAGCGGCAGCCAGTGGCAGCGCATCCGAAAGTGAATACCGAACCAGAAAAACCGACTTTCCAAACGAAATATAGTCCCTCCGAATCTAACTCATTGCGAATCTATGAAGATTAAATACCTTGCATACGCGTAAGTTCCTCTTATAAACATTTCAAGTAAGAGGAACCTGCGTCCTTTTTATCCTCGTTTTGAACTTTATCTCGTTTTTTCCGGTACTATTAATAGTATCTCGCCACAATCCACGCCAGACCAAAAGATAGCGTTATCCCATAAGAGATTTACCAGGTCATCATGCCCACACAGGATGTTCAAGAAAAACTGGGCACTCTGCCCACGAAACCAGGCTGCTACCTCTATAAAGACAGCGTCGGTACCATTATCTACGTCGGCAAAGCTATAAACCTGCGCAGCCGAGTACGATCCTATTTCCAGAAATCCGCCGGACTCACGCCCAAGGTGCGCCGACTGGTATCTCATATTTGTGATCTCGAGTATATCGTTACCAGCACTGAGTTAGAGGCGCTGGTTCTCGAATGTACATTGATTAAGAAACACCGTCCGCACTACAATGTACGGCTGCGTGATGATAAGCAGTATCCCTATCTCTGCCTCACTACAAGTGAACCTTATCCCCGGCTGCTCCTGGTTCGCCGAGTGCGCCAGGATAATAACAGCTATTTTGGCCCCTACCCGAACTCCCGCGCTGTCCATGCCGCCATGGAATTTGTGAATCGCATGTTTCCGCTTGTCTCCTGCGGCAAGAGCTTTACCGGGGCCAATGTGCAAAAACCCTGCCTTTATCATCACCTTGGGCAGTGCCTCGCTCCCTGTGCTGGACTTGCAGATAAGGCGGAGTACAACGCGAATGTCAAAGAGGTGGCCCTCTTTCTGGAAGGCAGGCAGGATCAGCTTGTAAAGAAGCTTCATGACCAGATGCTGGAGGCGTCCGAAGGATTGGAGTTCGAACGCGCCGCACGTCTGCGGGACAGGCTGCAAGGCGTGGAGGAAGTGCTTAAACGCCAGAAAGTTATCTCCACAGAACTGACAGATCAGGATGTAATAGCGGTGGTAGAGGATGAGAGCGGTCTGAACGGCGCCTGTGTGCAGATGTTCTTTATCCGCGGTGGCAAGCTCATCGGGCAAAACCATTTCATGGTGGAGGGAACTGGAGAAGAATCACACTGCGAGGTGGTGCAGGAGTTTGTAAAGCAATACTACACCACGGCCGCTTATATTCCACAGGAAATTCTGCTGCCATGCGATATGGATGAGATAAATATTGTATCCAGTTGGCTAAAGCAGAAAAAGGGCCGTAAGGTGGAAATTACTGTTCCTGTGCGCGGCGATAAGAAAAAACTCGTGGAAATGGCCGCTGAAAATGCGACCCATGCACTGGAACAGATGAAGGCAGAAATGCGAGCGAAGCTGGGCAGTAAGGAGCGTGCATTAAATGAGCTGGCTGAAGCGCTCGGGCTGGAAAATGCCCCTGTACGCATTGAATGCTTCGATATTTCCAATACACAGGGAGAAAATCAGGTTGCATCCATGGTGGTTTGTGAAAACGGGGAGATGAATAAACAAGAGTACCGCCGATTCAAAATCAAGCGTGAAGATGCTCTGCCAAACGATTTTGCGTCTATGCAGGAAGTGCTCACCCGGCGTTTCAATGAGGCAAAAGAGAACAATCCCAAATTCAATAAGCTGCCCAATCTGCTGATTGTAGACGGAGGAAAAGGGCAGGTAAGCTCTGCGGTTAAGGCGATGGCGGATACCGGGGTCAACGTGCCGCTGGCAGGCCTTGCCAAACAGTTTGAACACCTATTCCTGCCGGGTGAGCCAGACCCGGTTATACTGCCCAGAACATCTCAGGCTCTCTATCTCATTCAGCGCATACGAGACGAAGCGCATCGATTTGCCAATAGTTTTCAGGCGCAGGTTCGCGGCAAGAAACAGACCCACTCGGTGCTGGACGATATACCCGGCATTGGTCCGAAGCGACGCAAGGCTCTGCAGCTTCATTTCGGCTCTGTAGTAAAGATGCGAGCCGCCACACTACCGGAGTTGGCCGCGGTCCGCGGTATGAACCCAAATCTTGCTGAGACAGTCTACGATTTCCTGCACGATGCCACGTTAGGGTGAAGCGATGGCGCTTCTAGTTTCTGCCGAAATTCTTCTGAACTACGGCAGAAATATCCTGGACAACGCTCTCGACCACTTCTTTATCTGTGCCCTGGGCCATTACTCGAATGAGCAGCTCCGTGCCGGATGGGCGGACAGACAGCCATTCCGGGCTGCCGAGCCGTTTCTCTCCGATACGGACTGCCTCTTTGATCTCAGGATCATCCCGCCAACCGATCTGCGTTCGAACAGGGATGCTCTTTAAAAGCTGAGGGCAGCTCTTAACGACCCCTGCGAGCTGCGACAGCGGCACTGCCTGCTCCTTCATTACCATCAGCACCTGCAGGGCCGTGATTAGCCCATCACCTGTGGGGGTGAGGCCCGGAAGCAGGATGTGGCCGCTCTGTTCACCGCCAAGCGCAGCTCCTAAACTTTCCATCGCTTCCGCCACAAAACGATCTCCTACATCCGTTCGATGCAGCTTGATTCCCTGCGCGGAAAGCGCCTGTTCCAGACCAACATTGCTCATGATCGTAGCCACCACGGTATCGCCTGTGAGTTCGCCTCGCTGCTTCAGATGCGCAGCAATGATGGCCATCATACGGTCACCATCAACAATTTTTCCCATTTCATCGGCAAGTATCACCCGATCAGCATCTCCATCGAAAGCCAGGCCCGCTTGCGCGCCAGTCTCCAGCACTTTTGCGGCAAGATCTGCCGGCTTCGTGGAGCCGCACTCCAGATTGATATTGACTCCATCTGGATCGGCGTGTATTACGGTGAGTTCGGCACCTACTTCTGAGAATATTCTGGGAGCGATATGCGTGGCAGCGCCATTCGCACAGTCCATTACAAGCTGCAGCCCACCCAAAGGATCTGAGTAGGATCCTCGCAGCGTCGCCAATACTCGGTCGACGTAGTCTTCCAGCGGGGCAGCCGTCTCCACAACTCGACCGATATCTCCGCCAGTTGGGTGGGGGAGGCTATCCAGGCATTTGAGTGCGGCTGTAATTTGCGCTTCGACAGCATCTGGGAGTTTCTTACCGTTTGGACCAAAAAATTTAATTCCATTGTCTGGATAAGGATTGTGGGAAGCGGAGATTACCACGCCTGCAGAAGCGCCCCTTGATAGTACAATCTGAGCGATTGCAGGCGTAGGAGCTACTCCGATATTGACTACATCGACACCCATAGCAGCGAGGCCGGCTGCGAGGGCTGCCTCCAGCATATCTCCCGATATTCGAGTATCCCTGCCGATTATTACGAAGGGACGCAGGCCCGATATACCCATTTCACCGGTCGCCAGCCGCCTTGAGCCTCTGCGCCGCACTTCCTGAACTTCTGCTTTGGGAGCTATATTCTGGTTTCGCACCCAGTGCCCAGCCGCCATACCAAGCTGAAGAGCGAGAATTGCAGTCAGGCTTTCGTTGGCAACACCACGCACTCCATCGGTGCCAAAAAGTTTTTCCTTCACCATCAGTCCTGCTTGACCTTTACCAGCGACGGCCTTAGTACCTTATCATGCATGATATATCCTCGCTGCACTTCTTCGGCCACACTATTGGAAGGAAGGTCCTCTGCCTCCGCATGCCCAATAGCTTCGTGGAAATTCGGGTCGAACTCTTTCCCCACAGCCTCGATTTGGACTACACCAGCATTTTGAAGAATGGAGTGGAGCTGTTTGAGCGTTCCATTAATGCCCCCCACAAGAGAATCCAGATTATTGGTCTGCTCTGCAGCTTTCAGGGCTCTTTCCAGATTATCTACAATAGGCAGGAAGGATTTAACCAGATCCGAATTGGCTGTTTTTTGAATAGTTTTATATTCATCATCTCGGCGCCGACGATAGGTTTGGTAGTCTGCCTGGAGATAAATAAGTTTTTTCTCGTTGTCTTCCGCACGATGATTAGCCTGTTCCAATGCCTGCGCCAGTTCCTGAATTCTTGCTTCTGCTTCTATAATTGCATTTTGCTGCAAAGCTGCTGCCGCATCCGCATCGGATACCACTGCAGGGTGATCTGACGGGTCTTTTTCGTTTATTGGCCCGCCTTCGTACATTTCATCTGCGGCAGGGTTATTTTCCATGCTTGATTTCAGCATCTTTCTCTCCTTAAGTAGTAATCAGCAAACACGGCGACCGCTTGAGAAATAACCGCTTTCCTGAGCAGCCATGACTTCAACTTTTGGTCGCCGTATTGTAACTTTATATTGCTCAAATACACCGGTTATAAAACCAGAAACAACAGCTCATTCCTCTAGGATATATACATGCTTGTGAGCATAGAGGAGAGATTTTGTGCCATCAATGCCACTGCAGCCGATGCTCTATCGTAATTCATTCTGGTCGGCCCGACGACTCCGATACAACCCGCCGCACGAGATCCTATACGATAGGAAGTAGAAATAATGCTGCAGTCCTGCATAGGAGCAAACTCATTTTCAGAACCGATGATAATGGTGATGCTGCAGCCGCTTAATGCCCTGGTGAGCATTTTGTAGAGTTCTCTGCGCTGTTCGAGAGCAGCAAGCAGACTGTCCAGCCTTTGCACATCCTGAAACTCAGGCTGCCGCAAGAATTGAGAGGCGCCTTCCAGAAATACCCGCTTTTCACTCAGCGTTTGTGCCATTTTAAAAATAGAGTTGAAAATTTTATTCATCGTTCCCGCGTGGATGGAGATCTCTGCAGGGTATTCAGCAGGCTGATTCATTCTTCCTACATCTTCCAGTTCTTGTGAGGAAACGACGGAGTTGACGTAGTAGTTAATGCGCGTCAGCTCTGAATTTGCAGGCACGGCTCCTAGCTCGATAAGCCGGTGCTCGACATGCCCTGTAGAGAGCAGCACTACGAGCAAAATGTGCCGCTGGCTGGCCCCGCTGATGATAACACTTCGCAGGCTCGAACTATCGGTGGACGGGTCGGTAGCAAGGGACGGATAGAGCGTAATCCCGGAGAGAATGCGGCATGTTTGAAGTATTAAATCTTCTATCTCAGTCTGCACTTTTTTTTGCTGATCATGCATCTTCTTGACTTCGTCAGATGTCAGCGCCGCAGGAGCATTCATCACCTCATCCACGTAGTATCTGTAACCTTGATCGGTAGGAATTCGCCCGGCAGAGGTGTGCGGCTGGACCAGGTAACCCTTCTCAACCATCTCCGCCATCTCGTTTCGAACAGTGGCGGATTTACATCCTAAATTATAAAATTCAATGAGTCGTTCTGAGCCAACCGGTTTCGTGGTCATTACATAATCATTGACTACTGCTTGTAAAATGCGTTGTTTGCGAGTATTCATTGAGTGTATCTTGCGCGTCTTATAAGCTCCTGGTAAGCGAACGGACGCCAATCTCCATGCCTGTTAGCATTCAGGCGTTGTGACTTAAATCTACACTGCCAACAGTATCTATTATAATCATGATACGCGGCAATGTCAAGTACGGCAGTTTACCGAAGCCTTCAAGTAATTATTGCTTGTTCAGCAGGTTTAAGGAGGGAAAACCATGTTTATCAAGGTAAGTACATTCGCTATCACAATGGATATTTGCATCCAACAAAAGCGATAGACGCTTAACCAACTGTACATAAAAACGGGAGGAAGACTATCATCCTCTAGCCAAAATGAAACGAGGTAAAAAAACTGATTGAATTATCCATGCTGCATTTTTACCTTAATATATGTTGTGTACACAGAAATATCTCTTTAAATATTTAGCTTTTCGTGGAGTTTGTGAAATGCAAAACACATCAGATCTGATACAGATAAGCCAGGCGACCGATTCATTGGAAAAGATATATCAGGCGGAGAACTGGACTAAAGATTATAGAAACTTTGATCTGCATAGAGCTTCTTGGGCTACTATATATGAATATACCAAGAATATTTTTCTTGCCAGTGGTCGTGTTGCTGCATGTAAACTATGTGCTGTGATGTTTATGGAGTTTTTATCAGCAATTGAAGAAAGCGCAGGTACTCCTAAGCCTACCGGAATTCTGATAATGCGAGAAGATATTGAGAACATTCAAAATGGCAAAGCTACTGAAGGTATGTCGGATGCATCTGCTGATGACATTAGAGGTGAGTACCCTGGCATTTCTTGTGCTTGGAACGCGTATATCGAGCTTTATTCTGTTATGAAATGGGATGAAAATCAAAATTCAAACCATGGATCAGAATGGAAACTGGCCGATGACAAATGGGCTGATTTCTTAGCGAAGGATTTTATGAGTTGGCTATTCGGCGGGTGGTGCGATCTTACTTTTGATGTAAAATATTCTCATTCATATCCAAATGGACATGATAGACTTACCTTAGAAGAATGGAAAATACGCAGAAATGATCCTGATGCTAATTCTATAGAAATACAAAAGCTTCGGGAATTCGCCGATGCGCTTTCGAAACTGGCATAGCAGTTTCACATTGCACTTCGACAATAAAATTTGAATTGTTGATGGTGAATTAACGAACATCTCATTAAATTAAATATATGGCCTAACGCGAAGTCTGCGAAGCCGCGAAGAAATACAATGTGGACGTAAAATTTGCGTCTTAATCAATCTTTGCTGCATCTGAGAAAATAATATTTTGATTTGCTTTTCTTCGCGGCTTCGCGGACTTCGCGTGAGACTAAAAGCCTACACTACCTCCCCCGAGGCGCAATCTTACCAGCATCCATCATTGTAAATCACATAATCCACCAAGTCATAGTTCAGAAAATCAAGATTATTCAGAACAGCAATCACCTGTATGCTCACGATTCTAATTCTTGACTTTGGCTGGCTGACGGAACGATCTTTCGACCATATCGCTCGCATCGGTGGAAACAGGGCCATCCCGCCAAAGCCAGCGCATCATATCAGGGAAAATGGCTCCGCCGAACTTCTGGCCGTGCAGATTCATGCCCCAGGAATAGTTCACGTCATATCCTTTTTGGGTAAGAGCCTTCATCAGCCGAACATTCTGCAGGAACCAGTCCCATCTCTCGTCGTAAACGCCGTCTCGAAAACCGCGATTATCGTTCCTGCCATCACACAAATAGACTCGGATCGGTTTCTTTCTGCTTGAGAGCACCCTCTTCGAATATATATCACCGCCGCGGATATTCACAAAACTGCCGACATTGCTCAGCACCTTGCGAAACTCATTAGGGCGCTCCCAGGCCACCATGAACGCAGCAATCGCGCCCGAGCTCGATCCGCCGATGCCGCGCATTTCAGGATCTTTTGAGATATTGTAATCCTTGTTCAGAACCGGCATGAGTTCTTCTGTTATCACGCGTGCGTATTTGTCGTCAGGAGTATTGTATTCCACACCGCGATTGGTAAAACCGTCTCCCCAACCAATTTTTGGCGAGGGTTCCGGCTGTTCCGGCGTGCGTCCCGGATTGATGAACACACCGATCATCACTGGAATTTCACGTCTGTAAATGAGGTTATCCATCACATTCTGCGCGCGCATATCCCCATTTTCATCTTTGAACGCCTGGCCGTCCTGAAATACCATCAGGGCAGCAGGAATGGCAGAATCGTATTGGGCCGGCACGTATATCCAATAGGTGTGCTGCGTGTCGGGGTAGATTTTACTCGGCAGTGTATACGGCCCACGAATTTCGCCCTTAGGAACGCCATCGTGCGAAAAGGTATCCGGCCCTAAACGATATTGAGAATCCGGATTCGGTCCTGCTGGTGTGGGAGGCTGGTTACCGCTTCGCTGCACATGAAATGCGCTTGTATGCAATCCATATAATGACAGCTGTTTAGGAGCGGAAACTGCGGACATTGCAGTTTCTCCTGCCAGCGCTAAAGTTAAAATGTAAACTGACAATTTTATCATTCGTAAACTCCTGGGGAATGTGATCGTCTTCTACTTCTCAATAAATATTAGCTCATATTGAAGTAAAGCGGTTGTTTTAAATTACCTATCTGCAGTGATCAGATCTATTTCTGCTTGAGAGACACCGAGGGGTACCGGCCGCTTGAAATTTCCTTCATCGAACCATTTCGAGGTACAATAAAGCATTGAAGGGAGCGTTAATCAGGTTATGGTTGAAATACTCGAAGATAATGGACAGCTGATTGTCCGTATTGGCGGACAGGAATATGCGCGATACCAGTATGGTGCTCCGCGATGGAAACCATATCTCTACCCGCTCCGAGCTGCGAATGGGCTTTCCATGCTTGCCGACGCACCGACAGATCATCGTCATCATCACGGTCTGTGGGTTGGCCACGGAAGAGTGGATGATATCGACTGCTGGCTCGAACGCCATAATTCTGGCCGCATACTCCATAAAAAATTTGAAAACATCGTCAGCGGTGAAGAGGCCGGAACTTTTACTGAAACATGCGAGTGGGTATCTGCTGCAGGCAATGTGGTGCTTCATGATAATCGCCAATTTACTTTCCACAACGGACCACCAGAATCACGAACTTTCGATTTCGAAATTACACTGCGTTCTCCCACCGCTACAACCGTAAATCTGCTTCCAACCAACGAAGCTGGAATACCGCATTTGCGCCTGGCGGAAGGCCTGACAGTAAAAACTGGCGGTACAATCATCAATGCGGACGGTAAGCGGAATGAACGCGAAACCTACAAGCAGCGGTCTCCGTGGATAGACTGTTCTGGTAAGCTTGGCAGACAGGTTTGCGGTGTTGCAATTTTCGATCATCCCGATAATCCGGATTTCCCCACCCCGTGGTTCACACGCGATTACGGCCCAATCTCACCCAATTACGGTTTTTTTCAGGAAGATCCTATTGTCATCTCCCCAAGAAAACCTTTGCATCTACGATATCGAGTGTATACGCATTCGGGAGATGCCGCTGATGGAAAAGTAGAGGCCGCATGGGAAATCTATCGTGATTCAGCCTCCCGGGCTGAAGGCGCTGACAGCCCGCTAGAATCGAAAAAACCGCCGTTAAAAGTGACTGAATAGTCAAGCTAACGCGCCAGGAATCAGGAGTTGAATATGCCCGCCGCATCGAAATCCGCGACGAAAAAACAGATCGAAATTATGCCGTTTGAAGGTTTTGAACCGGCTGATTTTGATGTGTTCGATGTGCCTGGGTTTTCCGCACGCATGCCGCTTTTACGAGCCAAAATCAAACCGAAACTCACTTCCATTGGCGATATTCTCACGGAACCATTTTCCAAAACTCTGGATGAACAGATGTATCCGCATGTGGCGCAGCATCTCCGGCGTACAGTGAATGCGCCCGTGGAGACCTGGGTAGCTTTTTCGCGCACAGCACGTGCCTACAAGCCATTTGTACACTTGCGTGTTGCGGCGAGTCTGGAAAAAATGAGGGTTACCGTATTTGTAGAAGACTACGCTGAGGATAAACTCCTTTTTGCTCTCAATTTGAATAAAAATGCCCCTGCCTTATCAAGATATTTCAAATCGCATCCTGAAATCTACGCTTACTCAATAGAAAATAAAAAAGGGCTCCCCAGTTTTGGCACGCAGGTGTCTTCTTCTGCACTCAAAGCGTTTGCAGAACGGATGCAGCGCGTGAAGGGACAGCATGCAATATTTGGGATCGAATTTCCTCGGAATCATGCGGTCGTAGCTTCCGCATCGGATTTTCCTCTGGCAGCTATTCAGGCAGCGGAAACCCTCAAACCTCTTTATGATTGCGGCAGGGACGGTTTTCGATTCAAATTTTAGACAGGCGGTCGGCAGCATGCACACCTGCCGAGCATATTAAGGAATTTTACTATGCAGGTTACGGAATATCTTGCGAATCAGACAGAGCGAATGGCTGAATCCATGGCTCATTTTATATCGGTTACAGATCCGGAGAAGCTGAATTGGAAACCCGAACTGCCCGGCTCTGCAGGAACTCGCACAGCCTTACAGCAAGTGACCGAATGTGTTGAGGTGAATCTATCTATGGCGAAGCTTTTTCGCGGCGAAGATCTCGCGGCTTCGCCTGCCAATAGAACTCCTCCAGATATCCACGATTCGGAAACAGCCAGGCATACCCTTCTTCAGAGCGCATATGAGTTTGCTTCGGTTCTGAGAAATCTGGACGATTCTGCTCTCGATAAGATATATCATCATCCCCGCGGTGAAATTCTTGGCCATAATATGATCATCATGGCGCTTCGTAATATGGCCTATCACTCTGGCCAGATCAATATGATTCAGATGCTGTACGGCGATGCGGAATTCCACGTCCCGCCGAACTGGCGTTAATCAGATGCCAGGAAAAGGCATCACTCTCTCGCTGGATATCGGCACCTCGTCGACTAGGGCGATGCTCTGGGATGCCCAGGCCGTTGAAATCCCGGGGTGCAGCGTTCAAATTAAATATGAGATGTGTACGGATGAATCCGGCGCGTCTGAAATCGACGCGGAACTCCTCCTCCAGAATATCTCGCGGTGTTTAGATCAAGCTTATGCAAAATGGGGTGATCGGGCTTTAAATATAGCCTGTGTGGGCATTTCCGCTTTCTGGCATGGTTTGGTCGGCCTCGATAAAGATCTGAAACCGCTGACTCCTATTTTAACCTGGGCAGATACTCGCAGCTCTCTCATTGCAGAACGACTTACTTCCAGCTTAAACCCCCAGGATACGCATCAGCGCACTGGCTGTATGCTCCATCCTTCTTATTATCCAGCAAAACTGATATGGTTCCGAGAAAATCAGCCGAGCGTATTTCAGCAGGCAGCACATTGGGTGTCACCCGGAGAGTATCTGTTCAGCAGGTTCTTTGGAGCGCATGGTCTGCAGCTGTCGGTATCAATGGCCTCTGGAACCGGACTGATGAATCAGGGTGAGAATAGATGGGATACGCAGCTTCTCCAGGAGCTGAATTTGAATGAAAGTATTTTAACTTCTATTAGTGAGAAATCCACGTTCGTATCGGGATTGACCTCAGAATTCGCATCGAAATGGCCTGCACTAAAAGATGTTCCCTTTTTGCTGCCCGCAGGAGACGGCGCCTGCAGTAATATTGGAAGCGGCAGTATATCATCCCAAACATTTGCAATCAATCTGGGTACTTCAGGCGCGATTCGAGTGCTCAGCAGCAATCTGGATAAAAAGATCACGTTACCGCACGGAATATGGCGGTATAGAGCAGACAGTGAACGCTCGCTGATTGGAGCTGCGTTTAGTGACGGGGGCAATTTGATTCCCTGGATGCAGAAGACTTTACTGCTGCCCCCGCTTGATTCGCTGGAAGACCAGCTTAAGAATCGAGTTCCTGGCCAGCATGGATTAACGATGCTGCCCTTTTTAGCCGGGGAGCGGAGCATGGGCTGGAATCCAGAAGCCGAAGGCGCCATCAGTGGATTAAAACTCTCTACGGATGCTGCGGATATCGCCCAGTCGTTTATGGAATCGGTAGCTCTTCGTTTTGCACTGGCACTCTCGGAATTATCGAAACTTTTTCCGGAGGCAGATAAAATTATAGTTTCCGGCGGCGCTCTCTCTCAGTCTGAAGTTTGGGCTCAAATATTTGCGAATGCGCTCGGAAAGCCTCTCCATATGGCCGATGAAGCGGAAGCCAGCAGCCGTGGCGCTGCTCTACTGGCTATGGAAGCCACGGGATCAATTCACGATATCGGAGATTGCCCTGCTTCCTATGGAAAGACAGTAGTTCCAAATGCTGCGTATTATGAGATGTACCGGAATTTGCTGAAAAAGCAGCAGTTTCTCTATGATAAGATCTACCGATAATCTGCTTCACCGGATTTGATTCCTGCTCCGTTTCCCAGTGAAACAAACCACTTCTCGACTTGTAATCCTCTTCAATTTCTCGCGCTCCCCAACCCTGTTAAAATGCACAGTTATTTCATATCACAATTTCGCATTCTTGTGGAAGAAATGTTCTATAGAGAGCTGTTGGATCACTTAAAAGCCGATGATTGAAATCATTGAGTTTTTTTAAAAACTTGCTCGACAACACTGTATTTATACGTGGAACATGCCGACAATAACTCATCTCTATAATATTATATCGAAGTGCTAACATATTGGCTTCGCACACGTTTGGACGGGAGAGTTCGATGAGAATAGCTAGAGAAAGCTGGATAATCGCCACAATCGGCATAGCAGATCTGATTACAACAATCGTCTTTATACGCCATCATGGCGCGCAGGAAGCCAATCCTCTTTTTAAGCTCTACTGGCAGATGGGACTGTTTGCATTTATTGTTGCAAAATCAGTCTGTCTCATCGGGCCGCTCTTAATTTTGGAATGGGCGAGTAAGAGAAATCCGCGATTTGTACGCCAGGCTCTTCGAAGCGCGATTGTCGCCTACCTTGCTTTTTACAGTATTGGATTTCTAAAACTGAATGCGCCGCTTGCCAACGCAGACGAGATGACCGAAGCGAGTGGAGTGGCTTTCAACACACCACAACCGATGGTCCATCCGGATCCATTTCTGATGCAAGTCGTTTCGCTGCAGCAGTGTTTCAGGCAGAATCGCGGGCTTCTGGAACGTGCCCCATCCCTTTATTTCTGGAGATTCAACCAGTATGATGGGAATCCATTCAATATCAGTGAAGGTGATTTTGAAGGCAATATGTTTATGAAAGCACGTTCGATTGGCAAAGATTAGTATCCGATAGCGCAGAATAAGCCCCCAAAGGAGCGATCACAAGATCGCTCCTTTTTTTTGTTAAGATCATGCTGGATATTTTAAAATAGATTTCCGGAATACGGGATTACTCATGTAGAATAGCTTTATAAGATATTTTTTCCTTATTGGAGACATGCGTTAAATGCCAGCCAAATCGAAATCTTCATTAAATCATTCTGACAATCGATCCGATACCGAATTCATTTCCGATGAATCGGCCCCCATGCCTGATTCTCCCCCTGCCGAGCGAGGCAGCGTTGTTATTGCAGACAGTGGAACATCACAGGATTATTCTGCCATCGCTGAGGCACCGGATTTGTATGCTCCTGAGATATTTGAGCCGCGCAATCTGCTCAAGCAGTATTTCGGCTTTGATATGTTTCGGCCTGGTCAGGAAGAGGTCATCGAATCGCTCCGGAGCCAGAATGCAGCTCTTGCTGTTTTTCCTACAGGCGGCGGCAAATCGATCTGCTATCAGTTATCTGCGCTTGGCTTTGATGGGCTCACTATTGTCGTATCGCCTCTTATTGCTCTCATGAAAGATCAGATTGACTACCTGAAAGGAAGAGGAATTTCCGCATCCCGACTCGATTCATCCTTAACTTTTGCCGAACAGATGGAGGTAAACAGCGCCATTCGGGAAAACCGGCTGAAACTGCTCTATGTTTCCCCTGAAAGATTCAATAATGAACGCTTTCTCGATATGATTAAGCGCGTGCGGATATCACTATTTACAATAGATGAAGCACACTGTATCTCGGAATGGGGGCATAACTTCAGGCCGGACTATCTGAAGCTGGCGGAAACTATGAGAACCATCGGGGCGGAACGAGTCCTGGCTCTTACCGCAACCGCTACTCCAGCAGTCGTGGAAGATATCTGCGACGAAATGAGAATTCCAAAAACAGCCGCAACAGTCACCGGATTTTATCGCCCAAACCTCAACCTATGTTTCACGACGGTATCTTATGATTCCCGCGATGCCCTGCTGTTAAAACGCCTCCAAACGCGAAAGCCGGGTGCATCGATTATCTATGTGACGCTTCAAAAAACTGCTGAACGTGTTGCAGCGGAGCTTCGTTCGGAAGGGCTGCCGGCGCGAGCCTATCATGCAGGCATGCTTCCGGATGATAGGCACTCGGTTCAGGAATGGTGGATGCGTGAA
Source organism: Chthonomonadales bacterium (assembly GCA_038203935.1). Lineage (GTDB taxonomy): Bacteria > Armatimonadota > Chthonomonadetes > Chthonomonadales > Chthonomonadaceae > JANXSG01. Next base: position 604 of record JBBRDM010000017.1, on the reverse strand, counting down.
CCAAATTCAATCGTGGTTGCAACGATCGCTTTTGGAATGGGAATAGATAAATCGGATGTACGCTATATCTATCACTACAATTTGCCCAAAAGCCTCGAAAGTTACAGTCAGGAGATAGGGCGGGCAGGGAGAGATTCGCTAAAATCGACGGTCGAAATGCTTGCCTGCAGAGACGATCTCTCTATTTTGGAAAATTTCACTTTCGGCGACACACCTTCCGAATCCGCGATACGAAAGCTGGTACAGGAGATGCTGGATGGCACCCATAAAAGCACTCTGAACGAAGGTACTCCTGGAGTCGATTTTGATGTGAGCCTCTACGACCTTTCATTTCGCCTTGATATTAGAATGCTAGTGCTGAGAACCGCTCTCACCTATCTCGAACTTCTAGGAGTGGTGAAACAGGGAACTCCTTTTTATGCTGGTCACGAGATTCGGCCTTTGGCTCCCATAGAGAAAATCATTCGCGCTTTTCCAGGAGAACCGGGAAATCTGGTTCGAGCAATATTTGATAATTCTAAAAAGGGTAAAGTTTGGTATAGCGTCGATGCCGTAAGTTTAGCCGAACAAATTGGGCAGCCTCGGCGCCGGATTGTTCGGGCAC